>NZ_JRKC01000050.1:0-106760 GCF_000800925.1 Microbacterium sp. ZOR0019
GGAAGCGCTCCGCGATGGCGCCCAGCGCCGACTCGCACGCCGACTCGGGCTCGCCGCACACGCCGGCGCGGACGAGGTCGCCGACGCGGCCTCCGACCGGCTTCGGATCCCGCGCGGCACCCTGCAAGCCCTGTTGGCCGGCCCCCTGCCCACCGACGACGCGGCCCTGATCGATCTCGCACGCCGACTCGACGACCTCGAGGCTGCGGTGGAGTCGAGCACGCGCAGTGCGAGACGCGACGAATGATGAACGAGCCGAACCTTCCATCCACCCCAGAGAAGCCGAGGGAACCCCGTGACCGTTGAGAATCACCCCGCCGACGACGCCGCGCTTCGTCAGGCCATGCATCGGGTCCGCACAGAGGTCGACAAGGCCGTCGTCGGCCAGGCCGGCACCGTCACCGGCCTCTTGGTGTCCCTGCTCGCGCGGGGCCATGTCCTCCTCGAGGGTGTGCCTGGGGTCGCGAAGACGCTGGTGGTCCGATCCTTCGCTCGAGCGCTCGGCCTCGACACGAAGCGCGTCCAATTCACACCCGACCTGATGCCGGGCGACGTCACCGGTTCGCTCGTGTACGACGCTCGCACCGGTGAGTTCGACTTCCGGGCCGGGCCCGTCTTCACCAACATCCTGCTTGCGGACGAGATCAATCGCACGCCCCCGAAGACGCAGGCCGCGCTTCTCGAGGCCATGGAGGAGCGCCAGGTGTCGGCCGACGGAGTGAGTCGTCCTCTGCCGGATCCCTTCCTCGTCGCAGCGACCCAGAACCCTATCGAGCACGAGGGCACCTACTCACTGCCCGAAGCACAGCTGGACCGCTTCCTGATGAAGCTCGTCGTCGGCATGCCCGAACGCGATGCCGAGCTCTCGGTGCTGCGCCGCCACGCCGACGGCTTCTCCCCCCGCGAGCTGACGGGTATCGACCCCGTGGTCTCGCCGGACGAGATCCGTGCCGCACAGGAGCGCGCGGCAGCGGTCGAGGTCACCGACGACGTCCTCGGCTACGTCGTAGACCTCGCGCGCGCGACACGCCAGTCCCCCTCGGTCGAGCTCGGGGCCAGTCCCCGCGCCTCGACGGGGCTGCTCGCGGCGGCCAAAGCCTGGGCCTGGCTCAATGCCTCCTCCGCGGTGACCCCCGACCACGTGCAGACCATGCTGGTTCCGGTCTGGCGCCACCGGCTCCAGCTGCGGCCGGACGCCCAGATGGAAGGGGTGTCGGCCGATGCGGTCCTCACTTCCGTGGTGCAGCAGACCCGGGTGCCGATCTAGGTGTTCATCACCGGCCGGCTCACCATCGCCCTCGCCGTGGGCGTCCTCCCGCTCGTCCTCATCGGACTGGCGGGCTATCCGGCGTACCCCGCCCTCGGGGCCTGGATCGGCCTGTGCGTGCTGCTGGTCGCGCTGGATGTCGCTCTCGCCGCGAACCCCCGATCGGTGACCGTGAGCCGCCGGGTGCCCCAGCGAGCTCGTCTGGGCGAGCAGGTCCCGGTGAGCGTCGCCGTCCACAACCACGGCACCAGGACACTGAACGGCGTGATCCGCGACGCCTGGCAGCCCACGGCCGGCGCTCCCGCCGAACGCCAGCACCTGCGTGTGGCGCAGGGGGAACGCGCCCGGGTCTCGATCACCCTCCGCCCCCGGCGACGTGGGGAACTGGTGAGCGAGTTCGTGATGATCCGCTCGCGCGGCCCGCTCGGCCTCGCCGGGCGACAAGCGCGACACGTCGTCCGCGGCGCGATCCGGGTGCTGCCTGCCTTCTCCTCACGCAAACACCTGCCCTCGCGCCTCGCACGGTTGCGCGAACTGGACGGCAACACCAGCATCCAGGTGCGCGGTCAGGGAACCGAGTTCGATTCGCTGCGCGAATACGTACGGGGTGATGACGTGCGCTCGATCGACTGGCGGGCCACGGCTCGAGCCGGAACGACGATGCTGCGCACGTGGCGTCCTGAGCGCGACAGGCACGTGGTCATCATCATCGACACGGGCCGCACAGCCGCTGCCCGAGTCGGGGACGGCACCCGTGTCGATGCCTCCCTCGAGGCCGCTCTGCTCCTCGCCGCGCTCGCCTCCCGTGCCGGCGATCACGTGCACCTGCTCCTGTACGACCGCGTCGTCCGTGGCAGGGTGACCGGTGTCGACGGCAGCGCGCTGCTCCCGGCGATGACCGACGCGATGGCCCCCGTGCACGCACGCCTGGTCGACACCGACTGGCACGGTGCCTTCGCCGCAGTCCGCTCGCTCACCACACGACCGTCGCTGATCGTCGCGCTGACCGCGCAGGATGCCGCAGAATCGGCGCGCGGCTTCCTCGGGGCCTTCCCGCGGGCGTCACGGGCGACGACGGTCCTCGTCGGTTCGGTGACGGACGACGGCATCGGTGCCCTGGCCCGAGAACGCGGTTCCCGGGAAGAGGTGTACCTCGCTGCCGCGGCCGAACGCACCCTCCGTGACGCGGAGAACGTCGCCGACGCGATCCGCAGAGCCGGTGGAGAGGCGATCGCCGCCGACCCGGAGGAACTCCCCCCTCGCATCGCGGATCGCTACCTCGAACTGAAGGCCGCAGGACGCCTCTGACCTGTGCCGTGCCCGTGCACTGAGGGCGATCAGCCGGAGATGAGCCGCGGAGTCCCTGCCTCGTACTCGACGAGGTCGCCGGTCTCCCCCGCCCGGTGCGCACGCCCTCCGATGACGAGCATGTAGATCAGGAACACCGCGAGCGCGGCCGCACCGATCCCGATCTTCACCGGCCATGGGAGACCCCAGCCGGTCACGAAGCCCTCGACGAGCCCCGACAGGAACAGCGCGAAGATGAGTCCGATCGCGACCGTGGCGAGTGCCCTCCCCTCCTCGGCGAGAGCCTCCCCGCGGGTGCGGTGCCCGGGAGCGACCCAGGCCCAGAAGATGTGCAGCCCCGCGGCGCCGGCGACGAAGATGCAGGTCATCTCGAGCATGCCGTGCGGGAGGATGTAGAGCACCATCAGATCGGCCTTGTCGTGCGCCGCCATGATCGCGCCGGCAGTGCCGATCCCCATCGCGTTCTGCACGAGCATGTAGACGGGCCAGATCCCGGTGACGCCGAACAGCACGCACTGCATCGCGATCCAGGCGTTGTTCGTCCACACCATGCCCATGAACGTGGCCGCGGCGTTCTCGGTGTAGTAGCCCGTGAAGCTCTCGTCCGCGTACTGCTCGAGGGCGTCGGGCGGACCGAGGGTCGCGATCAGCGCCGGGTCGCTCGCGATCCATGCGGCTGTGCCGACCGCGACGGCGATGAAGGCGACCGCGATCACCAGAGTGGTCCATCGCAGGCGATAGAGAGCGGCAGGAAGCTGCAGTCGGAAGAACCGTGCCGTCTGGGTGAGGATGCTGTCGGACGCGCCGGTGAGGCGGAGCCGGGCTCTCACGAGGATCGTGGACAGGTACGCACCCTGCGGCGAGTCGCCGACCGAGGTCTTCAGTTCGGCGAGGTCGGCCGACGCGGCGCGGTAGCGGACGATGAGCTCATCCACTCCGGCGCCGTCGAGTCGGGCGCGGCTGAGTTCGTCGAGCCGTTCCCACTCGGCACGGCGTGCATCGGTCAACGCGTCGGCATCCACCTGATTTACTGTACTCATGTCCACCCCGATCGACGTCTCCGACGAGGTGCTCTCCGGCGAAGCCGTCGCCATCGATGTGCAGCCGGTCGGCTTCCTGCTGCGCGCTCTCGGTGCCGCCATCGACATGCTCCTCGGATACGCCGTGTTCGCGCTGTGGCTCTTCCTGCGCATCTGGCTGCTGAACGCCGGCGTGCTCGACGATGCCACCGACCGCATCGCGACGGTCGCGGCGATCGTGGTCAGCTTCGTGGTGCTGCCGATCACCATGGAGGTCGCGCTCAAGGGCCGCAGTCTGGGCAAGCTCGCGATCGGCGGACGCATCGTCCGCGTGGACGGAGGCGCCGCCGGATTCCGCCATGCCTTCATCCGCGCGCTCATCGGCGTGCTGGAGATCTACATCACGTTCGGCGGCATCGCCGTGCTCACGGGCGCCTTCACGGCGCGGTCCCAGCGGCTGGGCGACCTCGTCGCGGGGACCTACAGCCAGCGCGTCCGCACTCCGGCCCTCATCTCGCACGCCCCCGTGCTGCCCCCGGCGCTGGCCGGGTGGGCGCAGATCGCCGACGTCGCGCGAATGCCCGACCGGCTGGCTCGGCGCATCTCGCAGTTCCTGGTGAGCGCTCCGCGGATGATCCCCGCCGCGCGGGCCCGCGTCGCGCAGGAATTGCTGACGGAAGCGACACCGTTCGTGTCGCCGGTGCCGCCCGTGTCACCCGAGCAGGTTCTCGTCGGCATCACCGTGCTACGCCGCGAACGGGAGCGCCGAGCGCTGGAGAACGCCGACCGCCGCGCCGAACGGCTCACCGGACGTCACGTCGGCGTCTGAGTCCCGCCGGAGGACGAGCTCCGACGCGGACGAGCGCCGACGCGGACGCGGTCAGTAGCGGTAGTGCTCGAGCTTGTACGGCCCCTCGACCGGCACGCCGATGTATGCGGCCTGCGCGGCGCTGAGCGTGGTCAGCTGCACCCCCAACGCGTCGAGATGGAGGCGGGCCACCTTCTCGTCCAGGGACTTGGGAAGCACGTACACGCCGATCGGGTACGCCTCGATGTTCGTGTAGAGCTCGAGCTGCGCCAGAACCTGGTTCGTGAAAGACGCACTCATCACGAAGGACGGGTGGCCGGTGGCGTTGCCGAGGTTCATCAAGCGGCCCTCGCTGAGCACGAGCACACTGCGCCCGTGGGGCAGACGCCACTCGTGGACCTGCGGCTTGATCTCGATCTTCTCCGCGCCGTCGAGGGCTTCCAGACCCGCCATGTCGATCTCGTTGTCGAAGTGCCCGACGTTGGCGACGATCGCCAGGTGCTTCAGCGCCAGCATGTGCTCGGTCGTGACGACATCGCGGTTGCCGGTCCCGGTCACGACGATGTCGACCTCGCCCGCGACGTCGAGCAGACGCGCCACCTGGAAGCCGTCCATGGCGGCCTGGAGCGCGCAGATCGGATCGACTTCACTGACGATGACCCTGGCGCCCTGTCCACGGAGGGCTTCTGCCGCCCCCTTGCCGACGTCGCCGTACCCGCAGACGAAGGCCACCTTGCCGCCGATGAGCACGTCGGTCGCGCGGTTGAGCCCATCGGGGAGGGAATGGCGGATTCCGTACTTGTTGTCGAACTTGCTCTTGGTCACCGAGTCGTTGACGTTGATCGCCGGGAACAGCAGATCTTCGGAGGCGGCGAGCTCGTAGAGACGATGCACGCCCGTCGTGGTCTCTTCCGTGACCCCGATCAGCCCTGCGGCGAGCGCCGTCCAGCGATCGCTCGACTCCGCGAGGGAGCGGCGCAGGAGGTCGAGGATGATCGAGTATTCCTGTGAGTCGGTTTCGGTCGGTGCAGGTACTGCTCCGGCCTTCTCGAACTCGACGCCCTTGTGCACGAGCAGAGTCGCATCGCCGCCGTCGTCGAGGATCAGGTTGGGTCCGTCGAACCCGCTCGACGACCAGTCGAAGATCCGCGCCGTGCAGGCCCAGTACTCTTCGAGGGTCTCCCCCTTCCAGGCGAAGACGGGCACGCCTGCCGGGGCGTCGACGGTGCCTTCGGGACCCACGACGACGGCGGCGGCCGCCTCGTCCTGCGTGGAGAAGATGTTGCAGCTCGCCCACCGGACCTCGGCGCCGAGGGCCACGAGCGTCTCGATGAGGACTGCGGTCTGCACCGTCATGTGGAGCGAGCCCGCGATCCTGGCGCCCTTCAGCGGCTGAGCACCGCCGAACTCCTCCCGGAGTGCCATGAGTCCGGGCATCTCGTTCTCCGCGAGCCGCAGCTGGTGACGGCCGGCTTCGGCGAGGGAAAGATCGGCCACACGGTACTCGAGCTCAGGCATGCGCTCATTCTTCCATCCTGTCGGCCCCTCACGACCGTGTGTGTCAGAAGCGGATCGCGTCGATCACCTTCACCCGTAGAGCGACGAGCGCGGGGATGAACCCCGACACGGCGCCCACGACGACCGAGGCGATGAGTCCGACCAGCGCCGCCCTCATCGGGAACGGCGGGACGTCCTGGATCCCGTAGAACATCGTGGTCACGATCCAGTCCGATCGCAGGACGGCGACGACGATCGCGATCCCGATGATTCCGGCGACGGTCGTCGCGACGAGGCTCTCGAGGAAGACCGAGAAGAACACCCGGCCCGAACTGGCGCCGAAGGCGCGTCGCACGCCGATCTCCCGCACGCGCTGCCGCATCGCCACGAGCTGGATGTTGATCAGGCTGAGAGCGCCGAGGGCGAGGATCAGCGAGGCGATTCCTCCCGTGATCATCTCGAAGGTCGCCTGGACGTCCAGGGCTCCTGGCTGCGCCGCCCAGTCGGTGCGACTCACCGAGATCGTCTGCCCCTCGGGCAGCCCCGCGCGTAGATCCATCGCCAGCACCGGGCCGATCTGATCGGCCTGGTCGACACCGACCCACACCTCGTACTGCGTCGAGACTTCCGCGGGCAGAGCGTCCACTCTGTCGCGATAGTCGTCGTACAGCAGATCGACCCGCAACTCCTCGTCCCCGAAGCCCTGCCGGGGAACGATGCCGATCACCTGATAGGTGCCGCCTGCCGCGCCGCCGAACTCGACCGTGGGGTGCTGAGACAGCGGCACCCTCCCCAGACGGTCCCAGAGCGCCTCCGTGATCACGACCGGAGGTGCCATCGCCTCCAGGTCGGAGTCGAGGAACCAGCGTCCCTCCAGGAGCTTCTCGCGATGAATCTGTGGGAATGCCGGGTCCATGATGCGCGCGGGGACCGGGGTGACGCCCTCGGGAAGATGCACATCCAGCATGACGCCCTGCGCGATCCGGGTGGTGTGACTGAAGCCGAACCGCTCGGACACCCGGGTGAAGCGATCGTCGAATTCGTCGGCGTCGATCGGCGTGCCGTCGGCCGTGCTCGCCGAGACGGCGATGGTCGCGGCGCGTCCGCCCCACCGGTCGGACTGCTCCGCCTGGAACTGGCGCTGGTACTCCGAGATCGCCACGACCGCGGTGAGCGCGCCGACCGAGACGGCGATGCCGATCAGGCTCAGCAGCACGCGCAGCTTGTGGACGCGGATTTCCGCCCAGGCGTCGGAGAGCGCGCCGAGGAACCCGGTCACGAGACGGACTCCGCCACCGCGGGTGTCCCCTCCGAGGGCACGGACGCCGCGAGCGTCGAAGCCTCGAAGGCGCGGCCCAGGTCCACCGGTTCCAGGCGTCCGGCGTCCAGGCGGTAGTGCCTGCGTGCGCGCGCGGCGACGTGCAGGTCGTGCGTGATGGTGACGAGCGCCGCATCGGTCTCGGTGGCGACCTCGTCGAGAAGGGACATCACGGAGGCCCCGGTATCGATGTCGAGGGCGCCCGTCGGCTCATCCGCGAGGATCAGGACGGGCTTCCGCACCAGCGCCCTGGCGATCGCGACCCGCTGCTGTTCACCCCCGGAGAGCTTGTCGGCGATCTGGTCGACGCGATGGCCGAGGCCGACACGCTCGAGCATGTCCGCGGCGATCTGTCTGCGGTTCCAGAACATCCGGCCCTTCGCATGTCCGAGAGGCATCGTCACGTTGTCGAGCGCGGTGCGCCCGGGGAGCAGATTGAACTGCTGGAAGACGAAGCCCACGTTGTCGCCACGCAGCCGATCGAGGCGCCCCGATCGCATCCGGCGCACTTCACGCCCTTCGAAGGAGACGGAACCGGAGGTCGGCGCATCCAGCATCCCGAGGATGTTGAGCAGCGTCGACTTGCCGGAACCCGAGCGCCCGACGATCGACACGTGGTCCCCGGCGCCGACTTCCACGGTGATACCGCGAAGGATCTCGAGCCGCGAGTCGTCCGGGAGGAGAACGCTCTTCGCGACGTCCTCGAGAGCGACGAGGCTCACCAGCTCATCCCGCTGTCGCACTGTTCGACCCCCGGCGACACTTCGTAGCAGAACTCCTCGACGGGGGCGACGAAACCGGGCACGAACTCGCGGATGCTGTCGCCTTCCGCCAGTCCCTCCGTGACCTCGACGATCACCCCGTCATTGACTCCGAGCGTCACCGTGCGCTCCTCCGGCTCGGAGCCGTCAGCCGCGTCGACCCAGACCGTGCCTGATCCGGCACCGCCCTGCACCGCGGTGACCGGGACCACGAGTGCGTCGTCGACCTGGCCGAGGGCGAGGTCGAGGGTCGCGGGAAGCCCGGCGAAGACCGTCTGGTCCTTCGGGATGGCGCACCGCACGCTGGCTGTCCCCTCTGCCGAGACCTGGACGCGCACGCCGGTGCACGCGAACGGGGCCGGTCCGCCCGTGATGGTGATCGTGGCCTCGCTCGGCGCGTTCACGAGACGATACAGCTGGACCGGGTCGACGGTCGCCAGCAGGTGGTAGCGCGCGGGCGTGAGCTTGTACGTCTCGGTACCGACGGACGTCGTCTGCCCCTTCACGAGAGCGATCTCCGACACGTCGCCGGCTTCGGGGGCGAGCACGTCGATGTCCTTCCGGGGATACTCCTGACGAACGGTGAAGAGCTTCTGACCGGCGCTCACCGCCGCGCCTTCGCTCACGTGGACGGCCGTGACCGTCCCGTCGAGTTCGCTGCGCACCCCGAAGGTCTCGTCGCGAGCGATGTTGCCGGTCAGGGTCAGAGCATTGATGACCGAACCACGTTCCACGGCGATGATCGGGTCGGTGATCCCGGCATCAGGGCTGACGATGGTCTCGGCCCTGTCGGGGAAGAAGGCGATCTTGACGAGCGCGGCGGCGCACGCACCGAAGACCACGACGAGAAGCAGGGGGAAGATCCAGCGACGCCAGACGATCACGAGTGCCTTTCCGGCTGCGCCGCCCTGGCACGCCTCGGGACAGCGTATCCAGGCGCAGGCGTTCTCCTGGGGCGGCGGACACCGCGTGTCCGGCCCGAACGGGCGCCGTCAGACGCGGAGGGCTTCGTCAGACGCGGAGGGCTTCGTCAGACGCGGAGGGCTTCGTGGCGGACGACGAGCCAGCCGGCCGGGACCGAGAGTCGATCCGCGTGCGGCGAGCAGAGGTCGTGGGCCTGAGGGTCGTTCGCGGCACCGAGCGGTCCGAGCGCCGCCATCTGGTCGCCATAGTCATAGGTGAGGGTGGCCACGGCTTCTCGCACGCAGCCGACCTTCGAGCACAGTCGTCCGTCCATCTCCGCCAGCGTACGGCTGCCGTCCGTCGACGCTCGGGATGCCGCGCCGCAGACGCGGACACCACCTAGACTTTCGTCATGCCCCGTCGTCGCAATGCCCACACCTCCGCCGCCCCTCGGCGCGGTGCCCGGCACGGACGTCACGGACGTCTGGGCCGCAGCGAGGTCGTACGGCCTCCCCTCGCGCCTCTCGACGGGCGCCTGGACCGATTCGACCTCACGGTCGGCACGGCGGTCGAGTTCCTCCGCGGAACCTGGCCGGAGCTGCAGGAGGTGCGTTTCGAGATCGGGGCGATCCCGGGTTTCGACGCGACCGACGAGGTTCCACGCTGGTACCTCGACCGTGAGAACCGACGCATCGTGCTGTTCCGCCTGCCCATCGAACGGTTGCTTCCCCCGGGTCACGACGACGCGCCGCATCGGCGGATGGCGATCGAGAGCGCCGTATTCCGGGCCGCCGCCGAGTACGTCGGTCGCGAGCCGTGGGATCTGGGCCACGAGCACTGACCTTTCCCCGCGGGAGATCAGGGGTAGACCGTGATCGCCTTCTCCACGCCGGCGCTGGCCTGCACGGGTGACACGGCGATCGCTCCCGGGGCGGTGAGGGCCAGGGCGGCGCGAATCGAGCCGTCCGTCCTCATCCGGTAGGTGGCGCCGGGATCGACTTCCACGCCGAGCGACTCGCCTGCGGCGATGACCATCTCCTCGGGCAGACCCCCGTCCGACGTCTCGAGGGTCACGGTCACATCCTGATCCGACGTGTTCGCGAGCTGGACCCGGGGCGCCGGTCCCGACGGCACGGCGAACAGGACATCGCCCTCGATCTCGGGCGCCGGGGTGATCCAGGCGAAGTCGGAGTCGCGACCGAAGCCGTCCTGCTCCCGGAGCGCGGCCACGACCGGAGCGTCCGAAACGACGTCGACCGTGTACGAACCCGGTGCCAGGCCGGTGAGCGCGACCTGCGCGGGCAGGTCGGCTTCGACGGGGACCGAGAACTCATCGACCACGGCGGACGATCCCTCGGCCCGCACCCGGACCTGCACCCGAGCATCCACTCCCGGTGACAGCACTCGGAGGACGGCCATCTCGGCATCGTCCCCTGCGGACGCGAAGACTTGGACCCCGGCCAGCACGAGGTTCTCCTGCGGGCCCGCGACGGCGTCCTGCAGGTCGATACCCGCCGGGTCGAGGACCTGCACGAGGGAGGATTGGAGGACGGCACGGACGGGTGCCCCCACTGCCCCGACGCGAACCACCGGCGTGGTGTTCCCCGCCGCGATCGACGTCAGTGGGAGCGCGGTCTGCGTGCGAGCGGGCACGATCACGGTGCGCGCGCTCCTCGTCTCTCCATAGACCGAGAGCGTGACGGTCGACGGCACCTCGGCCGCGTTCGTCAGGATCACGATGTCTTCGGTGCCGGTCGCGGTGCTGCCGCCCACGAGCCACGAGTCCAGCTTCGGCACACCGCAGGGGGCGGCCGCGTATCCGGCGAGATCCTCCGTCGCGATGCTGACCGACTCGGCGGCGGCGATCAACGGAGCAGTGCGTCCTTCCACGGTGCCGGTCAGTACGCGGACCTCGCCGGCATCCGGCACATCCTTCACGGCGAGACCCTCGGACGCAGGGTCTCCCGCAGTTCCGCCGAGGGTCACGCTCGGCCGCGCGGCGGACGACATGCTGAGCGGATCGATCGCGTCGCGACCGAGCGCACGGAGGTCCCCGTTGCAGACGAGCACGCTGTCGCCGGGAAGGGGCGTGACCTGCATCTGGGCCGCGTCGTGGCTGATGCTCGGCCAGGGCGCATGCACCGCCGCAGCGACCCCTGCCACACAGGCGACGATGACCACGCCTCCCGTGACCAGGCGCGCACTGGTGGCGGCGACGCGGATTGCGCGTGAGCGGCTCATCGGTCTCCCTCCACGGACCTGTCGGGGCCGTCCTCATCAGCGCCTGCCGGTGGGGACGCGTCGTCCGCTGCGGCAGCCTCATCGCCGCTCGGCTCGGGGTCGGGCTCAGGTTCAGCGATCGGCACCAGCGCCTCGTCGTTCAGGGCAGCGGCATCCTGCGGCTCCTCGAGAGCGCCGACCGGGGGCTGCTCCTCGAGATCGTGCCGGTCCTCCGCATGCCGCGGAAGCACCAGAGGCTCATCCGGAGCGCGCCCGACGATCCGGGACTGCGCGCGCGCCGCGCGGCGCGAGGCGCGCGTGGGGATCGACAACAGCAATGCGGCGAGCACCGCCATCAGCTGGAGCGTGAGGACGAGCCTGACCGTCCCCTGCTGAGCGGCGCTGAGGGCAGGAGAGGCCGCAGCCTCCGCCTCCAGCCGCCAGAGCACCCCGCGATCCGTGCGGCCCGCATGCACGAGCCCGGGCCGCTGATCGATCGAGGCGATGGCCATGGCACGGAGGGCACGCGCCTTGTCTCCGTCGCTGCCGGCGCCCTGAGCGACCAGCACGTAGCTGATCCCCTTCACCGCCAGCTCACCCGGCGCATCGAACTCGCGAGCGGACAGCAGGTCCACCGCGAGGGTGGAGACGTCCGCCCCCTGCGGTTCCGTCGCCGTCGAGGTCATGGTCGTCTGCGACCCCAAGGTCTTGCTCGCCCCCCGGACGACCTCGACCGCGAGTCCGCCGTCGTTCTTCGGGGTGAGGACGAGCGTCGCGACGTCGCGATCACCCGCTGCCTGGGCTGCGACGTAGGCGGGCAGAGTGGATTCGGGACCGTTCGTGAGGAGGGAGCGATCCGTGTGGAAAGCCGTGAGCGCCGGGACCGCGCAGACCGCCAGGGACAGGGCCGCGACGGTCGCTGCGACACCTCTCAGGCGCGGCGCCGTGATGGCCGTGTCCAGCGTGACGAGCGCAGCGCCGAGCACCCCGATCCAGGCCAGGCTGAGGCCTGCCCCCGGCCAGATCGCCACTCCAGCGCCCTGGTCGAAGCTCACGGTGACGCCCACGGCGAAGAAGGCGGTGGCGAGGCCGGTGACCGCGACGACGAGAAGCGTGATCCCCGCCCGCCACCGCGGCGCCAGGGCGGAACCCAGAGCGAGGAGGGCGGTCGGGGCACAGAGGACCCAGACCCAGGGCGTGACTGCTTCGGGCGCGAACGATGCCCACCCGGCGAGGTCCGTGGTCGGGAAGCCCATCGCGAGGGCCAACCTCCCCGCGGCGTCGGCTGAGGCCTGCGAGCCCGCCCAGATCAGACCGGGGTCGCCCAGGACACCCCACGGCGTCCCGTGCGCGAACTGCCAGAAGACGAGGGGGGCGAACAGCGCCACCGTCGGCACCGGCAGCCAGAGCAGACGCGCGGCCCCCCGGAACTGCGCCGTGCCGAGCACGATGCCGAGCGCCATGACCCACAGCAGGACCAGCGCGGGCGCCAGCGAGGGCGCGCACGCGAGGACGGCCGCGAGCAGCAGCGACGCGCTGCCGGCGGCTCCCCACGATCGGTGGGCGACCACGGCGGTGTGGAAGAGCCAGGGAAGGAGGAGATGTGCGAGGACGGCGCTCGGACGCCCCTCTACGAGCGCCGTGAGGAACGGAGGGGTGAGCGCCCAGGCGACGCCGGCGAAGATGCGCAAGCCCGACCGGTCGGTCACCCGAGTCGCGGCGAACCATCCCCCGAGGACGGCGAGCGGGAGGGCGAGCATCCACAGGAGCACCATCGCGAACGACGGACCAGCAGGCCACAGGGTGCCGAGCACCGCCACGATCGCTGCGAACGGATCGGCAGGTCCGATGAGGTCGACGGCGGTGCCCCGCAGGCCCCAGGCCGCGTCGCTCCACAGCGCGGCGACGGTCTGACGGAGCGGGAGCAGTCCGCCGCCGCCGAGTGCCGGCCACGCCAGGAGGGTGGTGAACGAGGCGATGCTGACGACGAGCGCCCCGAGCACGGCCCACGCTCCCCCTCCGGAGAAGAAGCGCAGTTCGCTGACCGCGCCGCCCTCGCTGCCGTGCCCGTCGTCGAGGTGCCGACGCAGATCCGAGGAGGTGATGCGCAGCGGCGCGATGCTCGCCCACGTCGACGTTCGGAAGGCGCGGATGCGCGACCTCGATCGCGCGATCGCTCCGAGGCGGATCATCGCGGTGAGCGCTGCCCCCCATTCAGGGAGCACGGCCTCGGGCCGCTTGCCGATGAGGTGGGTGAGGGAGCGCCACAGCGCGAGCGGAAGCAGGCTCAGCCAGTGCAGCGGCACCGCCGCGGCGGGAGCGTAGGCCAGGCGTCGATGCAATTGGGCGAGCCGCGTGACGTACGCCCGGCGCGACCGCCCGGACGGCAGCGCCGCAGGACCGCCGGGAGCGGCCGAGATTCGTGCGCTCGGTGCGAGTACGACGCGGCCACCGCCGAGGCGTGCCCGCACCCCGAGGTCGAGTCCCTCATCGGCGCCGGCGAGAGCGGGGTCGAGACGCAGAGCATCGCGGACTTCGCCACGGATGAGGATGCCCCGCACATCCGACCCGAGAGCGTCATCCATGCGATCGTGCTGGCCCTGGTCGAGTTCGCCGGCCGCGAGCTCGACCGAGCGGCCGAGAGCCGTCATCGTCACCCCGAGGGAGACGATCTCGCGGTCGTTGTCGGTCGCGACGAGCTTGGGCGCGATGATCGCCGCGGAGGGCGAGCGTTCCAGCGTTCCGCGAAGACGCTCCAGTGCGCGCGGATGCGGGGCCGTGTCCTGGGCGAGCAACCAGATCGCTGAGTCGTCGAGCACCCGCGGCCGAGCGAGGTCGACCGCCTCGGCGAAGGAAGTACTGGCGCGTGCCTCGATGATGCCCTCGACCGTCGCGGCGACCGCTTCGCTCTCCCGCATCGAAGACGAATCCCCGCAGACGACGAGCGTCACGGCGTCCGCGGGTGCGGTCTGGGATCGCACGGCGTCGAGAGTGCGGAGGAGCTGCGCGCGGGAGGCGGATCCGGGGCGCGCGACGATGATGGCGTGAACTCGGGCTGGCATGTCCTCGTCAGCCTATGCGCGGGTCCGGCGGCGCTGGAGCAGCCCGTGCGGCGCGCCCGCGAAGCCGTGCCACGCGGAGACGATGCGGACGATCAGCTGGCGCGGCGCTTGAGCTTGCGGCGTTCGCGCTCCGAGAGACCGCCCCAGATGCCGAAGCGCTCGTCGTTGTTGAGCGCGTACTCGAGGCACTCGCTGCGGACGTCGCACGTCGTGCAGATGCGCTTGGCGTCCCTGGTGGATCCACCCTTCTCAGGGAAGAACGCCTCCGGGTCCGTCTGCGAGCAGAGTGCGTCGCTCTGCCAGGCGAGGGCGTTGTCATCGTCGGATGCTTCGGTCCGTCGAACCCCGGGAACACCGAGGTTGATCGGATCGACGAACCAGTTCTCCGGTACGTCGGAACGGTATCCCGTCATCTCGATCTCCAACCCTGTCTCCGCCCCCCGGCGGGCCGTGCTCATGACTAATTACACCCGTGTCATTCGCTCCGGTCAAGTCGCGGATCGTAAACCCTCAAGCGGCTCTTTAAGGTTCTTGAGGGTCGATCGGCGTGTCGCGCGGTCGGGTCTGCTCAGCGCCCGGGGCTCGCGATGAAGACCTCGCCGACGCCGGAAACGGTGAGGGTGTCTTCGTCGGCACTCGCGAACGCCGCTGCACCGACCACGACGTCGATTCGCTCGCCGTCCGCAGAGGCGACGGCGACCTGCCCGCCCGTCGCGAGCACCATCGTCGGCCCGGACACGTCGAGGGCGACGGGGGTACCGTCGAGCTCGATCCTCGTGAGCGCGAAGTCGGGCACCGGAACCGGATACGCCGTGACTCCGCCGTCACCGTGGGGGCGCAGCACCGGAACCTCACCGGGAGTCGCGTCGAGGATCGCGAGCAGTTCGGGGACATCGATGCGTTTCGGGGTGAGCCCGCCCCGCAGCACGTTGTCGCTCGCCGCCATGATCTCCACCCCGAGTCCGGACAGGTACGCGTGGAGCAGACCGGCGCGCAGGAACACCGCCTCGCCGCGTCGCAGGACGACGTGGTTCATGAGCAGCGCGACCACGACGCCCGGATCCCCCGGATAGTTCTCGGCGACGCTCGCGATGGCACGGAGCGTCGTCCCCCACTCCCCCGTGTCACCGTCTCCACGCACGGACGCGGCCACGACGGCCGAGATGATGTCGTCGACCGCAGCGTTCGCTCCGCCCCCGAGCAGCCAGCCGATCGTGTCCCGAAGGGAATCGTCGCCGGCGCCGAGTCGGTCGCGCAGCTGAACGACGCCCTCGCTGTCGTCGAGCAGCCCCAGCAGCGCGAGTGTCTCGTCGACCGGACGAAGACCGCTCAGCGACTCGAACCGCTCGCTGAGGGCGACGATGAGCTCGGGCTTGTGGTTGTCGTCCCGGTAGTTGCGCCGCGGATCGTCCGCGGCGAGTTCGCTCTCGCGCTCCCAGCCCGCGCGTGCCTGCGCGATCGTCGGGTGCACCTGGATCGACAGCGGACGCCCGGCTGCGAGGAACTTGAGCAGGTACGGCAGGGTCCCGCCGGTGACCTGATCGAGGGTTCCCCCTCCGGCGACATCGGCCGGATCCCCGGGGTGGTCCCCGAACCAGACCTCGGCCTCCGGCGCGCCTGTCGGCGTGCGCCCTTCGAGTCCGGCGAGGAGGGAGTCGGATCCCCACGCGTAGTCGCGGGGAGCATTCGTGAGGCTCAGCAGCATGGTCCCAGCGTAGGGTGCACTGCGGCGTTCAGCGACGCGCCGAGCGCGGCGCGGTAGCCTGAACGCGATGGCCCAGTACACCAAGCACCCGGTGGCAGCCCCGCCGACACCGCCGGAGCGCGAGTCGACGGGGCATCTGATGCTGCGCGGCTACGTGATCCTCGTGCTGATCGTGACGTTCGCGCACACCGCGGTGTACAACCTCGTCGGCATGGAGGGGGCCGGTGCCACTCTCGTCGCCTTCACACTCGCGACGCTGGCCATCGGCGTCCCGATGCTGGCCCGCAATCACCCGCAGCCGTTCCGCTGGCGGCGCCTGCCCTGGACGGCGATCGGCTACACGGCGTTCGCCCTCCTGTCCGTCGCCTGGTCGCAATGGCGGGGGCCGACTCTGATCACCTGGTTCCTCCTCGCCGCGGTGACCGTCAACGGCCTCTTCATCGCGCACGTGCTCACCTGGCATGAGATCGTGCGGGCCCTCTCCTCCGCGTTCAAGTGGATCCTCGGCCTCTCGCTCGCCCTCGAGCTGTGGGTCTCACTCGTCCTGCACAGTCCGCTCCTGCCGAATTTCGCGACGTTGCCGGACGGCCGGATCGACCCGCAGCTCTACTGGGTGCGCGACAACCTCTTCGACGGCGGCAGGATCCAGGGGATCGTCGGCAATGCGAACGTGCTCGCGATCATCTCGCTGTTCTCGATCATCACCTTCGGAGTGCTGTTCGTCGCCCGCGCGCGCTGGCGCACCACGCTCGCGCTCTGGATGCTCCTCGCGGCATACTTCCTGTTCCGCACGTCCTCCGTGACCGCGTTCATCTGCGCAGCCGCGACCTTGGTCGTCCTCGTGGTCGCACTCCTCATGCGTCGCGCCCGCACCCCCGGCGCACGCACGCGCATCTACGTCGTCGCCATCGGCGGGACGGCTCTGGCCGCGGCCGTGGTCTGGCTGCTTCGAGAGCCACTCCTCGGCCTCGTCGGCCGCACCTCCGATCTCACCGGACGCTCCGATCTGATCTGGGCGAAGGTCCTGGAGCGGGTCCGCGAGCACCCGATTCTCGGCAACGGCTTCTCCAGCCCCTGGATCCCCACCGACCCGTCGTTCGATCACTGGATCACCGATCACGGCATCACCGTCTTCCACGCGCACAACATGTGGCTCGATGTCCTGTTCCAGCTCGGCGTCGTCGGCGTCATCCTGATGGGCGTGGCGTACCTGAGCCTGTTGTGGCGCTCGTGGTTCTTCGCCGTCGATCGTCCCCGGTGGGACCTCGATTCCGCGCGCCCCTTCTCTCCGCTGACTCTGCTGCCCAGCCTGTTCACCGTGGTCCTCCTCGTCCAGGGGTTCGCCGAGTCGACGCCGATCATGCTGTGGGGCTGGATGCTCGTGGTGCTCCTGTCGTTCAAGCTGAAGTCGGTCCCGCTGGTCGGGGTCGGCGAGCGCGACCTCGTGTTCGAGCGCGGTGCCCGGCAACGGCGGGTTCCGTGACGTCGTCGCGCCCCCTGGTGCGGCTGCTCGGATCGGTCGAGCTGGCTCGCGCCTTCGCCCTCGCCACTCTGACCACGGTCTTCGCCTCGTACGCGATCGAGCGGATGACGTCGAAGGTCACGCTGGCCACCATCATCACGGTGCTCTGCCTCCTGGGCGCGGCGATCCTGTGGGTCCGACGGGACGAGCTGTCCCTCCTCCGGATCGCCCCGTCGTCACTCATCGCCTTCCTCGGCTGGGCTCTGGTGAGCCTGGTGTGGACGACGGACCGCTCGGACACGCTGTTCGGCTGGATGTCGCTGTTCGGTTACGCGTTCCTCGCGATCACGATCGGCCACATCCGCGACACCCTCCAGACCGTTCGCGCGATCGGCGACACCCTGCGCGCCCTCCTCGCCGTCTCGCTGGGACTCGAGATCCTGTCCGGCATCCTCCTCGATCTCCCGTTCACCTTTCTCGCCATCCAGGGAAACCTGGCGGAAGGCGGTCCGATCCAGGGCCTGTTCGGCAGCCGCAACATGCTCGGGTTCATCGCGGTCATCGCCCTCATCACGTTCGTCATCGAGTGGCGCACGCAGTCCGTGAACCCGCCGCTCGCCGTGGTCTCGATCGGCCTCGCCGGTTCCCTGGCCTTCCTCTCGGCATCGCCGACCGTGCTCGTGCTCGCCGTCGCCGTGGGCACCGTCACGCTCGCACTGACGATCGTGCGACACACGTCACCCGCGCGGCGCAACATCGTGCAGCTCGTCCTCGGGATCCTCGTGACCCTGACGCTCGCGATCGCGTTCGCGCTGCGCCACCAGATCATCGCGCTGCTGGACGCCGGATCGGACTTCTCGATCCGCGCGTCTCTGTGGAACACGATCCTCGACTTCGTCGCCGTCAGACCGATCAACGGGTGGGGATGGTTCGGTGAGTGGGCCCGTGGCGAATACCCGTTCACCTTCATCAACTTCCAGCTGGACGACCATCACCAGAGCGCACTGAACGCGTTCTTCGATGTGCTGCTCCAGCTCGGCGCGGCCGGTCTGGTGCTGTTCCTGTTGCTGGGCGGCGTCGCACTGATCCGCTCCTGGCTGGTGGCCAGCGTGCGACGATCCGTCGTCTACGCCTGGACGCCGATCATGCTGGTGACGTTGGCCGTCGACTCGATGTTCGAGAGCTTCACGCTGGTCGGCGCCGGGTGGTTCATGCTGGTGCTCTGCGCGCTGCGCGCCGGACAATCGCGGTCCTGGCGCGAGAACATCGACGCTGTGCACACGGGCGCGATCCCGACGCTCCGCCCACAGGAGTGACCGCGCACAGGGGCGTCTGAGGGCGCCGCGGCGCCCTCAGCTCAGCGAGCGCAGCTTCTCGGCCCAGGCGATCGCGTCGCGCACACCGTCGTCGACCGAGCGCTCGGCACGCCAGTCCAGCACCTCGGCCGCGCGGTCGACGATCGCGTAGGCACCCGCCTGGTCACCGGGGCGGCGATCGGTCTCGATCACCGCGAGAGGTTCACCGGTGACGCGTTCGAACGCGGCCACGAGCTCTCGGACCGTCACACCGTCGCCGGTGCCGAGGTTGATCACCTGGTACGGCTCATCGTGGGTGGCGACATCGTCGAACTTCTGAACCGCCGCGACATGTGCCAGAGCGAGATCCCAGACGTGGATGTAGTCGCGGAGACCCGAGCCGTCGCGTGTGGCCCAGTCGGTTCCGGTGATCGTGAAGGGCTCTCCGGACGCTCTGGCCTGCATGATCTTTCCCAGCGCGTGCGAAGGAGTCGGATTCTGCAGGCCGGTGCGCAACTGCGGGTCGGCTCCGATCGGGTTGAAGTACCGTAGCGCGATCGCGCGGAAGTCGCCGGCGTTCGCTGCATCGTCGAGAATCTGCTCGACCATCGCCTTGCTCGTGGCGTACGGGCTCGCCGGCGCCAGTCGGCCGGCCTCATCCACGCCGTCGCCGCCCTCACCGGCGTACACCGCCGCCGAGGAGCTGAACACGATGCGAGGGATGCTCGCGTCCCGCAAGCGCTGGAGAAGGACGATCGTCTTGCCGACGTTCGCCTCGTAGTACCCGAGAGGGTCGGCGACGGATTCCGGGACGACGATGCGTGCGGCGCAGTGGATGACCGCATCGATGTCGGGGTGATCGGCCAGAAGTCGGTCCACCACGGCGACGTCGGCGATGTCGCCGACGTACAGATCGCGCCCCTCACCGAAGGACCGGAGCCCGCGGGAGAGGTCGTCGAGGAGGACCACATCGAGACCCGCCTCGATGCACGCCGTCGCGATGGTCGAGCCAATGTAGCCGGCGCCGCCGGTGATCAGTACCTTCATCGCGGCCAGTCTAGTCAGGGCATCCGAAGCGTCTGAGGGAGACTCTCCGGAGATGCAGAGGTCATCGACGGTAGGCTACTCACTGCTCGTCGAGTCCCGCGCTGTCCGCTGACAGCGGCCTGCGGCATCAACATCGGAGAACCTCCCAGTGGCCCACGTCCTTCAGAACGTCGTCTTCCCACTTGATCGCGACCCCGACCTCCTTCCGCTGTATGCCGATCCGGAGACGTGGTCCGTGATCGAGGACGAACCCGTCCGCGTCTCGAACCGCGCACACCTGGGGAACATCCTGGCCAGGAATCGTGCCCGTATCGTCGCCGGACGTCGCGTGTCGATGGGGACGTACTTCAATGCCTTCCCCGCGTCTTATTGGCAGCACTGGACGAGTGTCCGCCAGGTTCAGCTCACCGTGCGCACCACCGGCCCGGCGACGATCCTGGTGTACCGCTCCAATGGATCCGGCGTCCGTCAGCGCGTCGCCACGCGCGAGGTCACTGGCGAAGCGTCGACCTCGTTCGACCTCGAGCTCACGCAGTACAGCGACGGCGGGTGGATCTGGTTCGACATCGTCGCGGATGAGAAGCCGGCCGTGCTCGAAGGCGCGGAGTGGACCACCGAACAGGAGCCCGCTCGCAGGGGCAAGGCCTCTCTCGGGATCACCACCTACAACAAGCCGGACTATTGCGTCGAGACCCTCCGCGCGCTGGCCGCGTCGCCCGACGCGCTGGAGTTCATCGACCGCATCTTCCTGATCGACCAGGGCACACAGATCGTGGCCGAACAAGATGGCTACGACGACGTCGCGGAGAGCCTCGGCGAGACGCTCCAGGTGATCCGCCAGGACAATCTGGGCGGCTCGGGAGGATTCGCCCGGGCGATGCACGAGACGCTGCAGCGTCCGGAGAGTGATTTCGTGCAGTTGCTCGACGACGACGTCCGTCTCGAGCCGGAGTCGCTGCGTCGATCCATCGTGTTCGGTCAGTACGCGACCTCTCCTGTCCTGGTCGGCGGTCACATGTTCGATCTGCTCGACCGCCCGAAGCTGCACGGCTGGGCGGAAGTCGTCGACGAGGGCCCCTTCATGTGGCGCAACCTCTATCAGGACAGGATGCCGCATGACTTCGGGGTCTCGAACCTGCGCCAGTCGACGCTCCTCCACATGCGCATGGACGCCGACTACAACGGCTGGTGGATGTGCCTGATCCCCCTCGACGCGATCAGGAAGGTGGGCCTGTCGCTCCCCGCCTTCATCAAGTGGGACGACGCAGAATTCTGCCTCCGCGCGGGGGAAGCCGGCTTCCCCACCGTGTCGATGCCGGGCGTTGCCCTCTGGCATGTCTCCTGGGTCAACAAGGACGACACCATCGACTGGCAGGCCTACTTCCACGCCCGCAACCGCATCGTCGCCGGGCTCCTGCATTCCAACGCCCCCCGCGGCGGGCGGTTGATCCGGCACAGCCGACGCGTCGACCTGAAGCACCTCATGATGATGCAGTACTACCCTGTCGCCCTCCGTGCGCAAGCTCTGCGCGACGTGCTCTCCGGCCCGGACCACATGCGGCAGAACCTGGGCACGGCCATGCCGGAGGCCCGCTCTCTCGCCGCCGAGTACCCCGAGACGGTCGTGCACCGCGATCCCTCCGCCGTCCTGCACTCGCGGCACGGCAGACAGGTCTACAAGCAGCTGTCGAAGAATGACCTCGACAGCCCCAAGGGCATGAGGTTGCGCTGGTTCACGCTGTCGACCCTCGTCTCCCACTGGATGCACCGGCCGGAGCCGGCGAACATCGCGCAGCCCGAGGTCGAGTTCGGCAAGGAGGACGCGCACTGGTGGCGCGTCCCCGCGTTCGACAGTGCCCTGGTGAGCGCCGCAGACGGATCCGGCAAGAACATCTACACCCGCGACCGCGCGAAGTATCGGCGCATGCTTCGCGACACGATGCGACTGCATGCGGAGCTCCGTCGCCGATGGCCCGAATTGCAGCAGCAGTACCGTCAGGCGTTGCCCGATCTCGTCTCCCCCCAGTCCTGGCAGAAGATCTTCGAGGAGAAGGCATGACCGCGGCGCCCGCTGCATTCGACCCGAAGGCCGCCACGATCGTCATCGTCACCTTCAACCGTTCCCACCTTCTCTCTGGCCTGCTCACGAGCATCACCGCGATGGACCCCAAGCCGGGCCACGTCGTGATCATCGACAACGCCTCGGCTGACGACACCACCGACGTGGTCGAGTCGTTCCGCGATGACATCGGGACCGAGATCGTGTACCGACGTCTGGAGACGAACACCGGCGGCTCGGGGGGCTTCAGCGAGGGCATGCGCACCGCATACGACCTCGGCTCCGAGTGGATCTGGATGATGGACGACGACGTCGAGGTCCTTCCCGAGGGGCTCGCGAGGATGGGAGCCTGGAGCAGCCGGTTCAAGAGCATCCAGGGCCGTCGATTCGACTACGACGGCAGCGAGTTCTACTGGCAGTACCGCATCGCCGAGCGCATGGGCATCCCGATTCCGTTCGCTCCTTCCGCCTTCGATGAGAGCGGATACAAGGAGATGAACAGCGGTTGCTTCGAGGGCATGTTCATCCACCGCTCGCTGGTGCAGCAGATCGGTCTGCCCGATCCGCGCTTCTTCATCTACTGGGACGACCAGATGTACGGCTGGTTGGCATCGCGTCTGACCACCGCGGTCATCGTCGATGAGTTCGTGCTGCGCCGCACGCGGGAGATCAAGCAGTGGGACATGGGCATCCGCCACATGAACGCCTCGAGCAACGCGTACCGGTACTACATCATGCGCAACCGCGGTTTCATCAAGCAGTATTACCGGGTCCACGGCGTCTACAACCCGCTCCTCTTCGGCCTCGGCACCACGGCGACGTTCTTCAAGGAGCTCATCCGCCTCGTCTTCGTGGAGCGGACCGTACGCGGCACCAGCAACCTCTTCCGCGGCATCCGTGACGGCGGCAAGGTCGGCCGCGACCGCAGCTGGCAGCCGATGGCCCCCTTGGAGGCGTGACGATGGACGAACCGCAGCCCGAGCTCCGCTGGGCCCCGTTGCCCCCGCAGCCGAAGAAGACCGGAAAGGTCTGGCTGATCGTCGGGCTCGTCGTCGCAGCACTCGCCATCGTCGGTGCTCTCCTGTTCTTCTTCCTCCCGCGCGGGGACGGGCCGACACCGACGGATTCCGCCTCGCCGTCGCCCTCGGCCTCCTCAACCCCGACTGCGACACCGACGCCGACCTCCTCACCCACCCCCGAACCGGTGCAGACGCCGCAGGTCACAGCGCCGCCGGTGGCTGATCCCTCGATCGAGGTCTTCCGCGAACGGGTCAGCGGATGGCTGGGCGACGCGCCCCGAGGGCTCGACATCATCGCCGGTGCGAGCGGCCAGGACGCACTGCCGGTCCTCGACACGCTGCAGCAGGACGCGCAACGGCTGTCGGACGCGCTCCCTCCGTCCTCGATCGAGCAGCAGTGGCGCGAAGGAGTGTCGACCTACGCCACCCGCCTCACGCAGCTGCGCAGCGCGATCACCGACGGCTCCGGCGTCGCCGCAGCCGTCGAGGCTGCCCGGTCGTCGGTTCAGCAGCTGCGGAGCACGGCCGGACTCTGAACGACCGTCACGCCGCATAATCGGCGTTGTAGCGGTCCAGAACCTCGTTGATCGGCGCATCGAGCGCGAGCGCGCCCTTGTCGAGGTAGAGTCCCCGCGTGCAGAACCGACGAAGATCGCGTTCGTTGTGGCTGACGAAGAAGAGGGTGCGTCCGTCGGCGAGCAGCTCGTCGATGCGCTTGTAGCACTTGTCCCGAAACGCCTTGTCGCCGACCGCGAGCACTTCGTCCACGAGCAGGATGGGCTCGTCGAGCTGCGATACCACGGAGAAGGCCAGACGGACCTTCATGCCGTTCGACAGGTGCTTGTAGGGCGTCTCCTCGAATCCCGCCAACTCGGCGAACGCGATGATGTCGTCGTAACGACGCGACACCTCGTCACGGGACATCCCGTGCAGGCCCGCCGTGAGGCGAACGTTCTCGCGCACGGTGAGGTCGCCCACGAAGCCACCGGTGATCTCGATCAACGGGGCCACGCCGCCGTTGACGCTGACCGTCCCCTCATCGGGGAGCAGCACCTTCGCGACCAGACGAAGCAGCGTGGACTTGCCCTGACCGTTGCGCCCGACGACGCCGATCGATTCCCCGGGTTGCACGGTGAAGGAGACATTGCGCAGCGCCCAGAACTCCCCCGGCCGAGACCTGCGGGATGCACCGGCGAAGAGATCTTTGAAACTGCGGCGCCCGCGCCGGTTCCGTCGGAAGTGCACTCCGAGGTTCGTGACTTCGATCGCCGCAGCCATCACAGCTCCTTCAGCACGGGTCGCTCCAGGCGTCCGAACGTCCACATCCCGAGCGCGAGGATACCCACGCACATCACCGCACTGATCAGGATCGGCATCGGATCCCAGAGATCGGCGAAGAAGCCCACACGGTAGAGGGTGAAGATCCCGGCGAGCGGGTTGAAGGCGCCGATCACGTCGAACGGCGCCGGCAGGTCCCGGAAGCTGTAGATCACCGGGGAGGCGTAGAACAGGGCCCGCAGGATGAGCGCCGTCGTCCGCTCCAGGTCGGTGTAGAGCGCGCAGAGCGGCGCGACCAGGAGTCCGAGCCCGACCAGAAGCATCGTCTGCAAGAGGACCGCCACCGGGAACCACAGCAGCAGCCAGTTCACATGCGCACCGCTGAACACGGCGAAGAGCACCAGGACCGGCATCGAGAAGAGGAACTCGATGCCCTTGCTCAGCACGATGCGGTTGACCCAGATCGAGCGCGGGATCGCCGTCGAGCGGACGAGCCGGGCGTCCTTCTTGAACGCGCGGGTGAAGTCGGACACCGAGGTGTTGAACCACACCCACGGCAGCAGCGCGACGATGAGGAAGACGATGTAGGGGTCTTCCCCCACGTCACGGTTGAACACCTGCGTGAACACGAACCAGTAGATCGCGCTCATCACCAGAGGGTCGAGGATCGACCAAAGATATCCGAGGGAGCTCGTGGCGTAGCGGACCTTGAGGTCGCGAGCCGAGAGCAGCCACAGCGAATGCAGATAACGCCGGGGCGTCCCGGGCGCCCCGACAGCAGCGTGACTCACGATGTCGAGTCTAGGAGAGAGTGTTGTTCCAGAGCGACAGCGCCGAGCCGATGGCCATGTGCATGTCGAGGTACTGGTACGTGCCGAGGCGTCCGCCGAAGTGCACGCCGTCCTCCCCCTTCGCAAGCTCGCGATAGGCCAGCAGCCCCTCACGGTCGCTCGGGGTGTTGACCGGGTAATACGGCTCGTCCTCGCGCTCGGCGAAGCGCGAGAACTCCCGCATGATCACCGTCTTGTCCGAGTCGTACACGTCCTTGCGCTCCGGGTGGAAGTGCTTGAACTCGTGAATGCGCGTGTAGGGCACGTCCATGTCGGGGTAGTTCATGACGCTGGTGCCCTGGAAGTCGCCGACGTTCAGCACCTCCTGCTCGAAATCGAGCGTGCGCCAGCTGAGTGCCCCCTCGGCGTAGTCGAAGTAGCGGTCGACCGGGCCGGTGTAGACCACAGGGACCTGTCCGACGGTCGCCTTCTTGCTGAGCGGCTGGGTGTCGTCGAAGTAGTCGACGTTCAGCTTCACCTCGATGTTGGGGTGATCCGCCATGCGCTCCAGCCACGCGGTGTAGCCGTCAGTCGGAAGACCCTCCCACGTGTCGTTGAAGTAGCGGTTGTCGTACGTGTAGCGCACCGGCAGGCGGCTGATGATGTCGCCCGAGAGCTTCTGTGGGTCGGTCTGCCATTGCTTCGCGGTGTAGTCGCGGAAGAACGCCTCGAACAACGGGCGTCCCACGAGGGCGATGCCCTTCTCCTCGAAGTTCGAGGCCGTCTTCACGTCGAACTCCCCCGCCTGCTCCTTCACGAGCGCGCGGGCCTGATCGGGCGTGTACGCCGACTGGAAGAACTGGTTGATGGTGCCGAGGTTGACCGGCATGGGGAAGACCGTGCCCTTGTGCGTCGTGTAGACGCGGTGCACGTAGTTCGTGAAGCTCGTGAAGCGGTTGACGTACTCCCACACCGTCGCGTTCGAGGTGTGGAACAGATGCGCTCCGTAGCGGTGGACCTCGATGCCCGTCTCGGGCTCCGCCTCGCTGTAGGCGTTTCCTCCGATGTGGTGGCGGCGGTCGATGACTGTCACCTTGCGGCCGGCTTCGGCGGCACGCTCGGCGATGGTGAGGCCGAAGAAACCCGACCCGACGACAAGAAGATCCATGTCACCAATCGTATCGGCGTCCGGCTGGGAGCTTCTGCCAGAGGAGCCTGACGGACAGCGGTCTATGCCGCGGTGCCGACCACGATACGCGGAGTACCTGCCCAGCGCGTCGGATCGGTCGCGGCGCGTCCGTCGACGAGAAGCTTCACACCGGGGAGCTGCTCGGGCCCGAGTTCACGGTAGTCGGCATGGTCCGTCTGCAGGATCGCGAGGTCGACTTCTCCGCCGATCGCGTAAGGCTCGAAGCCGAGGCCCCGCAACTCCTCGTCGGTGTACAGCGGGTCGTGCACGACAACCTCGGCTCCGCGATCCTCGAGGGCCTTCACCGTCGGGAAGACGCCGGAGAAAGCCGTCTCCTTGACGCCACCGCGATAGGCCGCGCCGAGCACGACCGCGCGCTGACCGCTCAGGTCGCCCAGAATGCCCTCGGCCTGCGCGACGAGCCGCTCCGGCATGGAGGCGTTCAACTGACGCGCGACACGGACGATGTCGGCATCGGGGTCGGTCGACAGGTACAGACGCGGGTAGACGGGGATGCAGTGCCCGCCGACGGCGATACCGGGTCGGTGGATGTGGCTGTACGGCTGCGAGTTGCAGGCTTCGATGACCTTGTAGACATCGATTCCGTGGGACGCTGCGAAGAGCCCGAACTGATTCGCGAGGCCGATGTTCACATCACGGTAGGTCGTCTCGGCGAGCTTGGCCATCTCGGAGGCCTCGGTCGTGCCGAGGTCCCAGACCCCGTTCGGACGCGGGAGGTCGGGGCGCTCATCGAACTGCAGCACCGCCTCATAGAACTCGCGTGCGCGACGGTTGCCCTCGTCGGAGAGCGCGCCGATGAGCTTCGGGTACTTGCGGAGGTCTGCGAACACCCGACCGGTGAGCACCCGCTCGGGCGAGTACGCGACGTGGAAGTCCTTGCCCTCCGTGAGTCCGGAGCCGGCTTCGAGCATCGGCGTGAAACGCTCGCGCGTGGTGCCCACGGGCAATGTCGTCTCGTAGGAGATGAGGGTACCGGGGGTCAAGTGCTCGGCGAGAGAGGTCGTCGCCGAGTCCATGTACCGGAAGTCCGGTTCCCAGGTCGCGTCGTCGACGAAGACCGGTGCGACGAGCACGACGGCGTCCGCACCGGGGATCGCGTCGCCGTAGTCGGTGGTGGCCCGCAGCCGTCCGGACGGGACCAGCTCGCTGAGTCGTTCCTGGAGTTCGGCTTCGCCCGGGAAGGGCTCCTGCGCGGCGTTGATCGTGTCGACGGCCTTCTGGTTCACGTCGACACCGATCACCTCGTGACCGGACGAAGCGAACTGGACGGCGAGGGGAAGCCCGATCTTTCCGAGGGCGACGACGGCGATACGCATGGTTTCTAGTCTAGGCCGTCCTCCCCGGTTCCCTGCCACGCCGGCAGTCGGTTCGGCTCGAGGTACAGGGTACTCACACCGGCTCTCGCTCAGTCAACCTGCTGAATCGGCCTGGCTTTGGTTCGTATCGGGAACCTTGTCCAGCAGTTGGCGTTTGGGCTGATTGGAAGTCAGTGTAGTACGCGTTCTCGACCTCGAGTGGGGTGCGCATGTCGAGCTCACCGTGAAGGCGAGAGTCGTTCCACCACCAAGCGTATTCGAGGGTCGCGAGTTCGACCTGCTCGATGGTCCGCCACGGGCCGCGCCGAGCGCTTCCTGTTCATGATGTTCCAGCCTTACTTGAAGAACGGAACGAATGTCGGGCCGCACTGTAACGACTCGTTGCGAGGTTGTCTGTAGACCAAAGTGAGGACAGCGCGCGGCGTCGGTTACTCAATACGGTTGCGTCATGAGTCCGCCACGCAAGATCAAGACAACGGCACTAGGCGCAGCAGCGATCATCAGCGTCATGCTCTCGGGGTGCACATCGATCGGTACCGCTCCGATCCCGACCTCGACAACCAGCCCCATCGGGTCAGGAGAGCTCGGGAACGGATTTACGAACGAGGGCCTCGTCGATCTGTGCATTGATCGAAGCGTTGAGTCCTACGAGCTGGATGTCGAGTACGACCGAGCATCGGGTCGAGTTGAACCCCGAGCCGTAGAGGGATCTTGGCTGGTGATTGTGCCGTCTCGGTCGATGGAGCGGGACGCCGTTTCCCTTTGCGTCATCGGTGGCACGCGCGAAGAGCCCGTTTTCGATGCGTACGGTGCCACTCAGCCCCTCTCTGATGCTGAGATCGCCGAATGGATTGCCGGGATACCCGGGCCGACGGAGTGAATCCATGGCATCCGGAACGCACCCCGAAACCCCCGCAATGAGAGCGACATCATCAATGAGCGAGATCCCTGTTTCGCACACCCGGTTCACCCGACGAACCTTCATGACCGCTACCGGTGTATCCCTCGTCGCTACCGCAGTCGGGACGCTTGGTGGCCCGCTGACTGCGCAAGCGGCAGTTACCTGGGGGTATCCTTTCACTTTTCGCTCCTCCCAAAGCCGCGGGTTCAATCCCGGGGCACCGCACTACGGCATCGATTACACCCCCGGGCTCGGAACCCCTATCCATGCGGTCGCAGATGGCTACGTGCACACGAACATGTTCCAAGGGCCGTACGGCCAACATGTCATTTTGAGCCACGCAGATGGGTATTACTCCATCTACGGCCACATGCTCGAAGGCAGCAACACTCGCGCGAGCGTGGGAACCTACATCCCGCGCGGGGAGCTGCTCGGCGAGGTCGGAAGGACCGGACGATCTTCCGGTCCGCACCTCCACATGGAGATCCGCCGGGGCAGCATGAGCTACCCCGGCGCCTGCATCGATCCCTATCCACTACTTCACAATGCGCCGCTGGCCAACGCCACCACACCACCATCGGAGGATGATTCTGTGCCCATCTACCACCGCCGTCAAGGAAACTACAACGTACCGATCGGTACGAGCGCCAATACTCGCCTCTACTTCGCGGATGGGTCGTTCGACATGGCGGCGGGTGCCGGCGGATCGGGCCTCTATCAGATCACAACACACGCTGGCTTCGCCGGACACACGCCCGAGAAAGTACTGATGCTTCAGTACTTCCTCTTGAACGCGACGACGAGTGTTTATTCAGGTGGATTCAGCGCAACCTTCCCCGGAGTCGTCGGAGGAGCTTCTTCCGTCGAGTTCAGCACCATGATCGCGGTCCCGGCCGGAAATCACCTGTTCGTCGCAGCCCGCTGCCCGCAAGGCGGGGTAAACCAAACACGCGTTGCAAAGATGAGTCTGAACTTCGGGAACATTTAGATCCGGGATGGTTCGGGAGGCCCATGGACGCCCCCATGCGCCATGGCGAGGTGGGGGCGTTCGTACGCGTTCGGTGCGCTCAGATCTACGGCGCGCCCGCGCAACGGCCTTGGAAGTGGATTCTGCCCCCCTCGAGTCAGTCGCCTACCGTCTTCCGCACCCCCGACAACGCTGAGGTGTACCTCGCCGGCATCACTGTACGGAAGTCGCGCGGCGACTATCTCGAGGGGGTCTGTTGCATGAATAGGTGACATCTTGACACCTATTCGCGCAGCAGACGCCTTGCGGTGATCGTGTTGGTAGCGTGGGTCCGTGATCGCGGCCTGGGTCCCGCGGCCGCGCAGGTGCGCCCGGATCACGCGAGACGAATACGCCTTGTCGCCCCGGACGGCATCCGGGCGGGTGCGGGGGAGGCCGATGTCGCGCGCCACGCGCAGATGCTCGAACATCGGGATCAGCATCGGTGAATCGCCAGCCTGGCCCAGCGTGATAACGGTGACCAGCGGGAGGCCGTTGCCGTCGACGAGCTGATGGCTCTTCGACGACAAGCCGCCCTTCGAGCGGCCGATGCCGTGATCAGGCGGCTCGACTTCCGGATTCGTGTAGTTCGATCCAGGCCCCTGTGGGTCGCGTCGTGTTCGTCGCGTACTGATGCGCATGGGCGATCGTGGAGTCCGCTGACACGGACCGGTCCACCAGCCCTTCGGCATCGGCCTGCACGATTAGCATCGACACGATGGCGTCCCACGCCCCGCGGTGGCGCGACGCCGATGCCAGGTCCATACCGTCTGCCAAGGACCGAATACATCCAGCAGGTTGCGCCACGCGATCCCACGCCGATACCGGTAGATGATGCCTTCCCGCATCGACCGCGCATCCGAGAGCCTCGGAGCTTGACCCGGTTTCCCGGACTCCTCTCTGAGGCGATGATCGTCTCAGAGAGTAGTCCGTGAGATGCCTGCTGCCCACTCGCCGGAATTCCGGCGTCGAGCCCTGGACCTGGTCGCCCAGGGAAACTCTGTCGGCGAGACCGCGCGTGATCTCGAGATCAGCGAGTCCTGTCTTCGGAACTGAGTCGACCGCCTTCTGGTTGACGGCGACGCCGATCACATCGTGACCGGAGGAGGCGAACTGGACGGCGAGAGGGAGCCAGATCTTTCCGAGGGCCACGACGGCGATACGCATGGATCCTATTCTTGGCGGCTTGCGCCCGGGCGCGGCACCGGCTCAGCTGCGCCAGAAGGCCAGAGCCAGAACGCCGACGATGGCGGCTGAGACGAGAGCGACGAACACGGCACGGGCGGCGGGAAAGTACCGGGACGAGCCGACCTTGATGAGCGCCGTCGCCGCCATGAAACGAGGCTGCCCCTGCGGATGCAAGAGGTACTTCGTCCGGGCGGGCAGGATCGCATCGAGGGTTCGGTACCGATTCGATGCCGCATCGTGCTCTGCGACCACGGCGAGATCGGGCTCGGGTCGGGTGAGCTCCTCGAACATCCGAGCCTGAGCGCGTGACAGCATGTGTCGCGCCGACGGCGAGAACGCATCGATGCGGCCGATGAACTCCGCCATCGCCGCGCAGTCCTCCACGGTGAACGCGCTCCCCCCGTTGCGCTTGCGAACGGAGTCGGTGAGGTTGCGTCGAAGCATCTTGGTGGCCAGCGCCGTCCGTTCGGAGACACCCATCCTCTGCACGACAACATCGTCGAGGGTCGCCCTGATCGCGGTCAGCTCCTCAGCCACCGGCTTCGCGACGTGCGTCACCCGCACCGGCGCGTCGGCATGTTCGACGTACGCCGCGAGACCCGACGCAGGAACGATCTTGCCGCCCAACCACAGACGAGTAACGAAAGGCAGGTCGCCACCGTTGCGGGCGCCGTCCAGCAGCCGCAGATCGAGGCGCGAGATCGCATCTCGCCGCATCAGTCCGAGCGGAGCACTTCGATAGGAGAGGCGATCCCGCGCGAAGTCGAGCGTGCCTGTCCGCCACAACCGCTTGGGGGGTGAGCGGACGAGATTCCGCAAGGGTCCTCGCACGACCTTGGCGATCACGGCGTCCGCTTGCGTCGCCTCGGCCCGCGAGCGCCACTGCGAGATCGCGTCGCTGTCGAGCTCGTCGTCCGAACCCATGATTCCGACGTAGGTGGCGTCTGAGGCGGCCATGCCGAAGTTGAAGGGCCCCGACGGACTCGGGATGCCATCAGCAAGCACCTCGATCCGGATGCGCCCTGGGCGCGCATCAATCAGTGGCGCGAGTTCTTTCTCGACCTCCGCACGCGTGAGGTTGTGGCAGACGACGAAAGCCCGGATCGTGGGATCCTCGACATCGACGATCGAGCCCACGGCGCGGCGGATGTTCCGCCGCGTGTCGTGCACGGCCACGATCATGTCCACGGTCGGGGCCGCCGCGTTCTCGCGTCGTGAGTCACTCATCGAACCACCTCTTCATAGATCGTGCTGTAGCGACGTCGGAAGCTCGACTCGTCGAACCTTTCCGCCAGTTCCCGTCCGCGAGCTCGCACGCCGGTGCGATCGAGTACGGATGCGGCCCGCAGTGCTTCTGCGATCGCGCGTGGTTCCCTCCGTACGAGCCTCCCGGAATCAGGAGTGAGGAAAGCCCCGTGCGCTCCGACGCCGGTCGCGACGACGGGCAGACCTGCGGTGAGCGCCTCGACGGTGGCGAGCGAGAAGGTCTCCGAGACGGTCGGGAGCAGGAAGACATCCGCTTCAGCCATCGCCGATGCCACCGCACCGGCAGGAACATGTCCCGGCGCACGCACGTGCTCGGGATCAGCGGCGGCGAGCTCGTCGTACTCGGCGCCTCCGCCGAGCCAGACGAGCTCTGCGGGCACTCCAGAGGCCTGAAGCTCCCTGATCGCCTCCACGGCGAAGCGCCACCCTTTGTTGGAGTTCACCGTGCCGACACCGAGGACCTTCAGGCGGTCGCCTCGGAAGAACGGGACACCGTCAGCCGAGACCGCATCTGGCAGATCGACGATGTTGCCGACGACGTCGACGGGCGCCGTCCGATAGGAACGGATCGCATCAGCGAGGTAGTCGCTCACTGCGACCACACGGCCTGGAGCGTTGAATGTCCGGCGGATGAGGGGTCCGACCGCACGGCCCTTCGGCGTTGCTCGCAGATTCGCGATTCCGCTCCAATGCTCGGTGTGGACCCAGGGCTGCGACGGCTTTCGCACCACGAAGGGCAGTAGACCAGGTGCTGCCATGGTGTGAACCACGTCGCTGCCCGCCAGCAGAGCCGGAAGCCCGCGCGTCGAAGACACGAGCCCGCGCGGAGTGCGCACGTCGACCGGGACCGATCGCACTCCGACCGAGCCGATCCGACGCTCTCGAGAACCATCATCGAGTTCCGGTGGCACCAGGTGCACGACGCGCACGTCATGGTCTTGGGAGAGAGCGGCGACATCACGGGCGATGAACGAACCGGCGCCGGGATTGCGGTCCGTAGGGAACCAAGTGGTCACTACGACGATCTGCACCCACGAAGACTATCAAGCCGAGCGCTGTTCCCTTCGCGATCGACCTGGTCCGGGTGGACGCCCCCGCCCTCTAGCATGGGTGCATGCCAACCAACCCACGCGTGCTGCACCTGAACGACTGCGCCTTCGTGGGCGCCAACCTCGTCAGGGCCGCGCAAGCGCAAGGACTGCAGTGGCGTCTCCTGCCTCCCGAGCTCACTTGGCCCCCCGTTCGTCCTGGGAAGTCTCGCCCGACGCGCTTCGAGACCTATCGGACGCTCGCGCGTATCGGCGTCGCCGCCGCGCGAGCCGACGTCATCCATGTCCACTACGCCACGACAGTCGCGCGCATCGCGCCCCGCTACATCCCAACAAGGCCCTATGCGCTACACCTGCACGGCACTGACATTCGCACCCTCTGGCACCAGCCCGAGAGGCATGCCCGGTTGCAGAGCTACATCGATGGTGCCGCGCACGTCTACTACTCGACACCGGACAACGCGGAGGACGCGACGACCGCTCGCCCCGATGCCGAATATCTTCCGGTGGTGTTCGACCCGACCTCGCTGCCCTCATGGGATCCTCAGGGCTACGTCGCGTTCGCATCCCGCTGGGAAGCCGTCAAGGGTCTGGAGGGCATGCTCCAGGTCGCATCGAGGTTGATCGCGGCAGGCGTCCCCGTACAAGGCCTCGATTGGGGTCCGGGTGCCGGCGACGCAGCGCGTCTCGGTGTAAAGCTCATCCCGAAGGCACCCCACGCCGACTACCTGCAGTTCCTCGCCAACGCATCCGTCGTCGTCGGACAGGCCACGCGCATCTTGTCCGTCTCCGAACTGGAGGCGATGGCGATTGGCGCTCCCCTCGCGGCCGTGGGCGACCACTACCCCGGCCCGGACGGAAGACCTCTGCCCATCCGGAACGGGGACGTGGACGCCGTCTTCTCGGCGATCATGGACGACCTCGCAGACCCCGAGTCCGCAGCACGGGAACTCGGTTCCCAGCGCTGGACTCTGGAGAACCATACGGCCCGCGGACAGATCACCGGAATCCAGGAGACCTATCGGCGAATCTCCCGCTGACCTGCTCTCACGCAAGACCGGCGAGCCGAGCCTGCGCAGCGAACTCCGGCTCCGCCGCCACAACCTCGTCGAACGTTCCCTGAGCCACGATCCTGCCGCCGGCGAAGAAGCAAACGATGTCCGCGTCCCGCACTGTGGCCAGTCGATGCGCCACGGTGATCACTGTGACTGCACCACGGAGCTCGCGAATCGCCGATGTCACCGCGTCCTCTGTCTGCGTGTCGAGTGCAGACGTCGCCTCGTCCATGACGAGAACCACGGGGTCGGTGTAGAGCGCACGTGCGATTCCGAGCCGCTGACGCTGGCCACCGGAGAGAGCGAGTCCGCGCTCACCGATCTGAGCGTCCAATTCGCCGGTGCGAGCGCGCACCACGGCGTCGAGCTGCGCCCCGTTGGCCGCTCGCCATGCTGCGTCCCTGTCGTACTCCTCGCTCCACGTGAGCGCGATGTTCTGTCCGACTGTCCCGTCGAAGAGCGCCACGTCCTGCGGGACGTAGCCCACGCGTCTGCGCCAAGCGCCGAGGACGTCGGCAAGATCCGTGTCGTCCACGCGGATCCGGCCCGATTTCGTGGTCAACAGCCCGAGGATCAGATCCACCATCGTCGACTTCCCGGCCCCGGATGCTCCGACGAACGCGACGTGCGAGCCCAACGGGATGCGCAGATTCACATCCCGCAGAGCGGGCTGATCAGACCCAGGGTAAGTGAAGGCGACGTCCTCGAAGACCAGTTCCACAGGATGCTCCTGCAGCGCTCCGTCTCCGATCACCTCTGCCTTGTGGATGTAACCCTCGGCGGCCTTGATATCGCGGATCACCGCCCTCGCGTGCGGGAGGGTCGATGCAGTGGACGTCATCACGCCCTGGAACTGCAACATCGACGGTACCATTCGGAAGCTCGCGATACCGAACAGCGCGATGGACGAGAACGCGCCACTGAGTCCACCGGTCAGGAAACCGACGCCACCGATGATCAGGAAGCCGATGATGACGGCTGAATCGATCACGAACTTCGGAATCGCCCCGAGGAAGCCGATCGTCGCTCGGGCTCTTACCGCCACCGCTCGGTTCTGGTTAACCAACGCCGCCACCTCGCTGGCCTTGTCCCGGAGCGTGATCTCCTTCAGGGCTTGCACCATCTCGGTCATAAGCGTCGCCGTGCGGAAGGAGAAATCACGGTTCATTCGGCCATTCTTGACAGCTCGTCGCGACACCCATCCGTAGAGCAGTGCAGCCACGATGCCGAGGTACACGATGGTGGCGACTGCGATCATCGGCTGAGCGACGAACAGCACCACCAATACGGAGAAGAACGTCACGACCTGCGACGGCAGCGAAGCGACGGGCAGGAGCAGCCCTGACGTGGTGTTAGCGATGCCAACATCGGCCATGCGAACGAGTTCGGCCGAGTTGCGCTTCATACGCTCGAGCCACGGCGCACGGATGTATGCGCTGAAAAGACGATCGCCGATCGCCAGTTCGAAGTGGGCCATCCGCCGAGTGACGTACCACTGCTGCGCGAGTGCGATCAGCGACTTCAGCACCATGAGCGCGCAGGCGCCTGCGAGCACCCAGATCACGTTGTCCGGTGGGACCACCCCGATGATCGGAAGCCGGACAGGCTGGTTCGAGGCGAGCGGCGCCATCATCAGAGCGAGGAGTCCGAGCGCGAGGATGTCGATCAGCGCAAGCGCTGACGACGACACGGAGTATCGGATGAGGAACGCGCGGGCATCCCCGGGAAGCAGCTCGAGTAGTTCCTTGAGCGTCGACCAGAGCGCTTTCACGAGCGGCACCCCACTTCTGAACTCGCGAGGAGAATCACAGCGCCATTTCTGGGTGGATCACAGCGCCACTGTGCGCGGACTCGAGGGCTGCCTCGATGACCGCGAGTGTCCGCTGGCCCTGCTCCATGGTCACGACGTCGGTCTTCTGCCCGAGCACGGCATCGCGGAAGGCCTCGTGCTCGACGCGCAGCGGCTCGCGCTTGGCGAACGCGTAGCGCGTGACGTCTCCTTCCGAGACCCCGCGGAATGACGACACGGATTCCCACTCCAGAGGGATCGTGCCATTGGCGTAGAACGTCAGGTCTCCGGTCGAGGTGTCGGCGACGAAAGCACCCTTCTCTCCCGTGACCACGGTGACGCGCTCCTTCATCGGACTCAGCCAATTGACGATGTTGTTCACGATGACGCCCGAGGCCGTGCGGCCCGTGATGGTGATCATGTCCTCGTGCTCGCGGCCGCTCTTGAACGCCGTCTGCGCGAAGACACGCTCGTAGTCGCTCTGCACGACCCAGGCTGTGAGGTCGACATCGTGGGAGGCCAGATCCTTCGCGACCCCCACATCGGCGATGCGCGAGGGGAAGGGCCCTTGACGGCGGGTGGCCACCTGGTAGACCGCTCCCAGCTCCCCGGCCTCGATCCGGCGGCGCAGCTCCTGCACAGCCGGGTTGAAACGCTCGATGTGCCCCACCGCTCCGACCAGCCCGGCGGCAGCGAAGGCGTCCACCATCCGCTGGCCTGCCTCGACACTGTGTGCAATCGGCTTCTCGACGAGAGTGTGCACCCCGGCCGCGGCCAACTTCAGTGCAGCATCCTCGTGGAAGCGTGTCGGCACCGCGACCACGGCGATGTCGATGCCGGCAGCGATCAGTGCATCGATATCGGGCAGGATCTCCAGGTCACCGGCCACACCGTGCGGATCTCCGCCCGGATCGGCGATCGCGACGAGGTCGACGCCATCGATCTCCCTGAGCACACGTGCGTGGTGGCGTCCCATCATCCCGACGCCGAGGAGTCCCGCGCGCAGAGCCATCAGGCGCCCGCCTTCGCGACGGCGTTCACCGCGGCGACGATGCGCTCGAGGTCGTCACTGCTCAGCGACGGGTGCACGGGCAGCGATGCGACCTCGCGCGCGGCACGCTCCGTCTCCGGCAGGTCGAGACCCGGCGCGAAGTGCGTCAGGGACGGCAGGCGGTGATTCGGGATCGGGTAATACACGCCCGCACCCACGTTGTACTCGCTCTTGAGCGCGGCGACGAATCCATCGCGGTCCTCGGGGACCCGGATCGTGTACTGGTGGTACACGTGCACCGCTCCATCGGCGACCGGCGGGACGACGACGCCCTCCAGATTCGCGTCGAGGAACGCGGCGTTGGACTGGCGGGTCTTCGTCCAGGCGTCGACCTTGGTCAGCTGCACGCGACCGATGGCGGCGTGGATGTCGGTCATGCGTGCGTTGAAGCCGATGACCTCGTTCTCGTACTGGCGCTCCATGCCCTGGTTGCGCAGGAGCTTCACCTGGCGCGCGAGCTCATCGGTCGCGGTCGTCACCATCCCGCCCTCGCCGCTGGTCATGTTCTTCGTCGGGTAGAGACTGAACATCGCGAACTCGCCGAACGAGCCGACCGGACGACCGTCGAGCGACGCACCGTGCGCCTGCGCCGCGTCCTCATAGAGAGCGACGCCGCGCTCCGCCGCCAACGCCTCGAGCTCACGCATCCGCGCGGGGTGCCCGTAAAGGTGCACCGGGAGGATCCCCTTGGTCTTCGGGGTGATCGCGGCTGCGACCGCCGCAGGGTCGAGCGTGAACGTCTCCGGCTCGATGTCGACGAACACCGGCGTTCCGCCCGTGAGCGCGACCGAGTTGCCGGTCGCGGCGAACGTGAACGAGGGCACGATGACCTCGTCGCCCGGACCGACACCCGCAGCCAGGAGGCCGAGGTGCAGGCCCGCCGTGCCCGAGTTCACCGCGACGGACGGCCGACCGGGCACGAAATGCGCCGAGAACTCCTGCTCGAAGGCGGCGACCTCCGGCCCCTGCGCGACCATGCCGCTGTGCAGCACGCGGTCGACGGCCTCGCGCTCCTCGTCGCCGATGATGGGCTTTGCCGGGGGAATGAACTCGCTCACACGATCTCCTTGGTCAGTGTTCCGTCAGTCTCGATGTAGCGCGCGCCCGTCGAAGGGCACACCCAGGTGTTCTCGTCGCCGCCGGCAGTGAGGGGCACACCAGCCTCGCCCACCCACCCGAGACGGCGAGCCGGCACGCCCGCGACCAGCGCGTATGCCGGAACGTCCTTGACCACCACGGCACCGGCGGCGACCGTGGCCCATGCACCGATCGTGACGGGGGCGACGCAGGTGGCGCGGGCGCCGATCGCCGCACCGCGCTCGATCGTGACGCCGACCGGCTCCCAATCGTGAGCGCTCTTGATCGAGCCGTCGGCGTTGATCGCCCGGGGGTAGGTGTCGTTGGTGAGAACGACGGCCGGTCCGATAAACACGCCGTCGCCCAGCTTCGCCGGCTCGTAGACGAGCGCATAGTTCTGCACCTTGCAGTTGTCGCCCATGACGACGCCGGTGCCGATGTATGCTCCGCGTCCGACGATGCAGTTCTCGCCCAGTTGCGCCTTCTCACGCACCTGCGCGAGGTGCCAGATCGCAGACCCTTGACCGATGGTGGCGTCGGGCGAGACATCAGCGGAGTCTAAGATCCGCACGTGGCTGCGCAGTGTCAATGGAACTCCTCGGGTCGGCATCGTCGGATCGCGTGGACGACAATCTGAGATTCTATCTGTGGGTGTCTGCGAGCCCGCTGGGGCGCGATCACACTCGTCGATCCGGATCATCGATTACGACGCGACTCACAGCATCCGCACACCTCTCGGCCACCAATCGCGCCGACACGTTACGGACGGCCCAATCGGTCAGGTGCTCGACGGGTGAGCCGTCACTGCGTGCGAGCACAGCCGAGATCGCACGTGCGTAGTCTGCGGCATCGAAGGACGCTGCCTCGCCGAGCCGCTCCGTCGTCACGAGAGCCTGCAGATGCTCCGGCCCGCTGAACGCGACCGGCGTTCCGACGGCCATCGCCGCGTAGAGCTTCGTCGGCACGGCGAAGTCATACCCTGCACCCGGTTTGAGGGTCGCAAGGGCGACCCTCGCAGACCGCACCCACCGGGCCGCCTCCCCAGCAGGCAGAGGCGGGAGGAACTGCACACGATCGGCAATGCCGTGTCGAGCTGCTGTGTCCTTGAGCGACTGGCGGTCTGCTCCCTGTCCGATGAACGTCGCGGTGATCGAACGGTCCTCAGCCATCACTATGGCCAGCGCGTCGATCGCCACTCCGGCACCATGCCACTCGCTCATAGTCCCCACGTAGACCACATCTGACGGCGAGGTCACCCTGTCGCCGTCAGGGGAGAACAGGTCCGTGTCGACCCCGTGCCCCACCAGCGTCATCGCTGCGCCGGGAACGAGCTCCTCGATCCGCCGAGAGACCCCCTCCGAGACGACCAGATTGTCCGCGGCGCGCCGGATAGCCAGCTTCTCGACCATCCGCACGGCGCCGATGACCCAGGATGCGGCCCCCGTCATATGAGCGGCATCGGACCAGATGTCCGCCGCGTAATAAACATAGGGACGGCGGCGGACCCACGCGAGCACCCGTGCGACAGCGCCGGTGGTCGGAGGTGGCTCGATGACATAGACATCCGTTCGCCGCCCGAACAAAAGCCGGAAAGCGAGCGGAACGTCGAAGCTCAAGTACTGAAGGTATCCGCGCACGTAGCCGTCGCGATCCCGGAGGACGGGCCAGCGCGAGATCGTCTCCCCCGTATACGGTTTGAGAGGGATCCAGTGGGGAGGCCTGGTCGTGATCACCCGCACGTCATGACCGCGTCGGACCAGCTCGTCCGTGAGCGCCTGCAACCTCAGGGAACCGGCGGAGGGCTCCGGCGTGAAGATGCGGGTGACGATGGTCACCCGCATCGGCTGCTCCGAGTTCTGAACGTTCACCGCTCCACATCCTCAGGGTCGTCGCCGTCAGGGCGCGCGGCGGAACTACTGCCGTGCGACTCCGCATCAGCATCGCCCCTCACGGCGTCGATTCTCGGGTTCGACCGCTCGAGCACGCGCAGACGATGGTCTACGAATGCCGCGTGCTCACTGAGGTTTCGCATCCGCGCTTCAATCCTCGTGAGTTCGGCTCCGTACTGGAGGCTCACCAGGAAAAGAAGTCCGATCGCGACGAAGAAGACGAGGTTGGAAGGTACCGCGACACCGAGTAGCTTGGCCGCCCAGGTGAGAGTCTGGGGGAACACCGCGATAACGAGGGCGAACAGGCCGCCGAAGAACCACCACACCGCATGACGCTCGCGCAGCGTGCCTTTGCGCATGAGCTCGACGATCGCGAACAGCGCGACGAGCGCGGCGACGATGCCGAAGGTATAGGTCACACCGTTCACGAGATCCCCTCCAGACGAGTGCGCGGCCTCATCATCGCCAGCCCAAACGCCGCGCAGGCCCTGATCAGATAGATCGCTGCCTTGACAGGATGATGCGAGGGCTCGCCGCCCTGCCGGACGCGCATCTCCACCGGCACCTGGCGGATGCTCAGACCCGCGCGCGCGGCGATCACCAGCGCTTCGATCGTGTCGCCGAGATACTCGGCCGGGAAGTTGTCGGCGAACAACCGCACTGCTCGCGGTCCCGAGGCCTTGAATCCGCTCGTCACGTCGGTCAGCCGTCCACGGGTGACTCGACTCAGCACCCCGGCGAGCATCCTCATCGCCCAGCGTCGCGGTCCCGCGACACTGTAGTCGCCGATTCCCGCGAAGCGTGCCCCAATCACGAGATCCGCGTCCTTCAGACCGTCGATCAGTGCCGGGATGGCGGCCGGGTCGTGCTGACCGTCCGCGTCCACCTGCACGACGACCTCGAAGCCGTTGGCTCGTGCATAGCGGAAGCCGGTCCTCATCGCGCCGCCGACGCCGAGGTTGAATGGCAGCGTCAGAACGACGGCTCCCGCGTTGCGGGCGGCCTCCGACGTGGAGTCCGCCGACCCGTCGTCCACGACGACGCAGACGGCGCGGGGAACCGCAGCCACGACGTCGCCGACCACGTCCGCGACGGACTCTTCTTCGTTCCACGCCGGTATGACGACGAGGACACGCTGTTCTGTCGCACCCATCATCTCGATCCTAGCCGGGCGCACGGAAGGCCTACGGTCCGCACGCTGTGATCCGCCACAGTGACGCGTCCCCCTCGGCAGCGACGATTTCGAAGCCGTCCTGACCCTCGAAGTCGGTCATTCCGGGCAGCTCATAACGTCCTGGACCAACCTCACCCAAGCCGAAATCGAGCACATACCGCGCATCCCCGAGGGTCGCGAGCGCGTCGCAGACTTCGGGGTCACCGCCCGCATCGCGGAGTCGCTCGGAGAGCACAACCCATGCCGCAGATGTGGGCTGCGACCACGTGCGGGGGTAGACATCGACACCGCTCAGCATGTACCCGAATCCGGTGCCCGTCGACGGGTTTCCGATCACGCGCGAACCGGGGTCGACGCGCGTCGGAAGCGACTCGAGCAGCTCGCGCTCGTCGGAGTCGAGGAACGTGTCGGATGTCAGCACATAGCGCGACTCGCGATCATAGGTGCCATCCAGGAACGCCGGCATCGCGACGGGCCGCACCAGCACGAGGATCAGCATGAGGACGACAGCGGCCGCCACACCGATCGGCGCGATCCTCACATCGGCGATGCGGGGACGAATCCGCCCGGTGATCCATCTGGTCGAGGCATCCGCTCCGATCGCCGCCAGTGGAACGACTGCGATCGGAGCGAGCGCCGCCAGCCGGTAGGGGTCTGCGTACCACGGGGCGAGAAGGACATCACGGACGAGTGGATGGCCGACGGATGCCACCAGGACGTAGAGCGCTGACACCCCGGCCCAGATGCCGACGAGCCAGCGACTACTTGTGTCGCGCACGACCACGACCACGCCGAGGAGCGCGAGGACGCTGATCGTCCACGCGAACGGGATCAGCACCTGGCCGTTGAGGAGAACATCGACGAACGCCTCGAGCTTGCCTCGGAACGGGGGCCAGTGAGACCCGCTGGTGCCCTTGGCGAGCACAAACCATACCGTTCCGAGGGTAGCCCACAACACGACGACGAGTCCGATGCGCAGAGCGAGCCCCTCTCTCGACACGACACTGAGCAGCTGGGATGTCGCCCAGACGACGCAGATGGCCACCCAGACGAGCAGAGCTGCGGGTTGCGAGAGCGCGAGCGCCGCGACGACGACCGCGACCACGAGGGTCGCGCGGATGAATCCCCGGACGCGGTCCGAACTCGGCCATTGAGCCAGCAGGATCACCCAGGCCACGGCGGCGGGCACGAGTGCGGTAGAGAGAGCGTTAGGGAAGAGCACGCCCCACTGGAACATGAGCAGCGGGAAGGTCTGCAGGGCGGACGACAGCACTGCGGCATATGCCGCGACCGCACGCGAACTTGTGATCGTTTGCGAGAGCCACGCGATTCCCAGTGGCCAGATCAGTGCGCCGATGACGACGGTGAGCATGTTCGCTGCGATCGGGATGCTGGTCCCGGTGAAACCAACGATCAGCGAGACCAGAGCGTGCCAGGCCGCCGGGTAGAAGCCGGACCCGCCCACGACCTCACTGACATGGAGGGAGGACGCGTCAGCCGTCTCGACGATGAACCGCACGGCGTTCATGTGGAACACGGCGTCATTCGTCTGCGAGATACCGGCGGGATCGACGATGTACGCGATGAGGCGCGACATGCCGATCAGGATTCCTCCCCCGATCGCGGCGGGCAGGAACCATGCCGGGCACTCGGCCTTCGTCCTATGCGATTCAGCCCCCAGAAAGCGCCCCACCCCCCATGAGGCTCCGACGAGCACGAGAACGCCGATCGTCCAGCTCAGCGGAGACCACGGCACGCCGACAGCGCCGAAGACCAGGGCGAGCACGGCTGTCGCGGCGACGCCGAAGACCGGAGCTGCTGCCAGCAGCGCGAGGCCGCGCAGCCCGATCGTGTAGAGCCCGAGTATCCCCGGCACGAACACGACCGCTGTCGCGACGAGAAGCGCCGGGGTCTCTGCCAGCCAATGCAGGATCATACGTCCACCAGCGCGATTGCGCCCCCCACCTCGCCGTCATACACGACTTCGCCCTTGTTGATCACGATGCCACGGGTACACAGCTCACGCACCATTTCCATGTCGTGGCTGACGACGACGAGTGTCTTGCCCTCGGCGATCAGCTCCTCGAACTTGAGGCGGCACTTCTCACGGAAGGGCGCGTCGCCGACGGAGAGGATCTCGTCGACCAGGAGGACATCGAGTTCGACGTGGATCGCGACGGAGAAGGCGAGGCGCATGAACATCCCCGAGGAGTAGTGCTTCACCTCCTGGTCGATGAACTGCTCGATCTCGCTGAAGGCGACGATCTCGTCGTAGCGGGCCTCGATCTCGTGTCGCTTCATACCGAGGATCGCTGCGTTGAGGAAGACGTTCTCGCGGCCGGAGAGTTCTGGATGGAACCCCGCGCCGACTTCGATGAGCCCGGCGACACGGCCACGGGTGAGGACCTCGCCGACGTCGGGCTCCATCACGCCGGAGATGAGCTTGAGCAGGGTGGACTTGCCCGATCCGTTGAAGCCGAGGATCGCGACGGACTCGCCCTCGCCGATCGTGACGTCGACGCCCTTGAGCGCTTCGAACTGGCTCGTCAGCTTGCGCCGCTTGATCCAGGCCACGACGGTGTCCTTGAGGGAGAACGCGTGGTTCAGCGTGAACCGCTTGCGCACCCCGTCGATGATGATGCTGGGCTTGATGATGGTCTGCTCGCTCATAGGTCTTGTGCGAACCTTCCCTCGAGGCGTCGGAAGACGAACTGGCCGAACAGGAGGGTTCCCACGGCGATCAGGAACGTCCAGAGCGTGTTCCAGGCGAGACCGGGCGGGATGTCGATCATGCCGGAGGCGGAGACCATTCCCTCCGTGGCCGGCCGCCAGAACGCGTAGTGGAACAGCTCCACGCCCTGCGTGATCGGGTTGAGCATGTAGACCTCGACGATCCACTGGGGCCACCCGAGACGATCCACGATCGCGTCCTGCACCTGCGTCCAGCCGTAGAGCACCGGCGATGCCCAGGTGGCGAGGAGGAGCATCAGCTCGACGATGTTCTCAGCGTCCCGGAATCGCACGTTGACTGCACCGAAGAAGAGCCCGAGGCCCAGGCTGAACACCATCACGATGATCATCCCGGCGAAGATCGCCAGGACCGACAGGAGGGAGATGTGGGCGACCCATCCCATCAACAGACACACGACGAGAAGAAGCCCCACCTGCGGGAGGAAGTGCACGAACGCGACGATCACCGCCGAAACGGCGAACAACTGGCGCGGCAGGAACACCTTGCGCACGAGAGCCGCGTTGCCGACGATCGATGTCGTGGCGTTCTTGAACCCCTCGGAGAAGAGGTTGATCACCACGATCCCCGAGAACAGGTAGACCGCGTAGTTGGGCAGACCTCGATCGAGATCCATGAAGATGCCCAGCACGACCCAGAACACCAGGAACTGGGCAGCGGGCCGCACGTACGACCACGTCCATCCGAGCACCGAGTTGCGGTACCGGGTGGTCACTCCCGTGCGCACCAGCAGGTTCAGCAGATAGCGCCAGCGCACGACATCGATCAGTCCCCGGCTCTTGCCAGGGGTGTCGAACTCGGAACGCGGGACGGCGGCGAAAAGATCTCGGGTATCAGTCACAGGCCCACTCATTCGGCGACGGCGACGGTTGCCGCTCAGAACTTCCCCATCCTATGCCACACGCGCGCCGGTGTCCTGTGTGCTTACCCGATCGGCGCGACCGATACCCAGCCCCTGCCCACAGCCCGCGAGGACAGCCATCCACCGCGGCCGTCACCGCTGTAGAGCAGGAGTTGGCCGGTAACTGTGCGCGCAAGGACATCGATCTTTCCGTCGCCATCGAAGTCACCAGGGGAGAGGATCTGAGCCATCGCGCCCCAGCCCTTGCCGATCTGGCGCGAATCACCCCACGTCCCCTTACCAGTGAGCGAGTACAGCCACAGGGTCCCATCCGTTCGACGAGCAATGATGTCGCCCGCTTTGCCGTCGCCGTCGAAGTCTCCCGCGTAGAAGGCAGCGTCCATACTCGACCACCCCTTGCCGACGACGCTGGAACCCAGCCAGCCCCCCTTGCCGTTGCCGGAGTAGAGAATGAGATTTCCCGATACGTCGCGGGCCAGGACGTCAGGGAGCCGATCACCGTCGAAATCGCCCGCCCCGATCAGGAGATCGAGACCCGCCCAGCCTTGGCCTATCTGCTGCGCATCTCCGTTGACGCCCACCTGGCTATGAAGGAGGAACCGCCCGGACTCGTCGATGCGCCCGATGTCACGCTTGCTGTCGCCCGTGAAGTCCCCCAGGGGCAGAACCCTGTCGTTAGTGCCCCAGCCGCTCGCGATCGTCCGCGAGCTCAGCCACCCGCCCGCCCCGTTCCCCGAGTACAGCATCGCGGAGCCGTTGGCTGCCGTGGCGACGACATCCACCTTCCCGTCGTTGTCGACGTCGCCAGCTCCCGGCTTCATGGGGCGAGCCTTCGTCACGGGAACTCCCGGTCCCTGAATCGAGACCATCGACTGCCATCCGGTCCCGACCTTCTTGCCGTCCTTCAGTGCTCCTTGGCCGTCGCCGGCGTACTGCCATAATGTCCCTGCGGCGTCGCGGGCGAGCAGATCAGGACGCCCGTCCCCATCGAAATCGCCCGGGCTCATGATCGCGGTCATGTTCTGCCAGCCGGTTCCGATCCGGAACGATCCGCCCCACTTTCCGCGGCCGTCCCCCTTGTAGAGAGTGAGCCGCCCCCCGGAGTCGCGCCCAACGAGATCCGGCCGGCCATCGCCGTTGAAGTCGAAGCCGCCGATGAGCATGTTCATCCCGTTCCACCCCGAGCCGACGGTCACCGGCGCGCGGAAGCCCCCACGGTCGTCCCCGCGCCAGAGCAACAGGGCTCCGGCTTTGTCGGTGGTAAACATGTCGGGAACACCGTCGCCATCGAAGTCTCCCGCGGGCGTCACCATGACGCTCCCCGACCAGTCGACGGCGATCTGGGTGCGGGCGGAGAAAGTCTTGTCGCCCGCGCCCAGCAGGGACCATGCGCGCTTGTCGTTGCCGACCGCAAGGATGTCACGGTTACCGTCACCGTTCGTATCGCCCACGAGGTGAACCGAGGAGACATCAGTCAGGCCCGTCGACAGCGAGACCGCCTTGCCCCAGACCCCTCGGGCGAAGGGGTACCCCCAAACCGTGCCATCAGCGGACGTGGCGAGGACGTAGGGAGAAGTGTTGGCCGAGGCGAGCGTCGGCGGAGCCGCGGTCGGCTTGCCCTGCGTGGAGCCGAACCAGTCGGTGAAGTAGTTGTAGAAGTTGCGGTTGCCGTACGCCGAGCATCCGTCGCCCTCGCCGTAGCCCGCGCGCATCGCGGCGGCATTGGGCTGGTACGGCGTGTAGTAATAGAGCGCCGAGGTCGCCTTGTTCGCGACATACACCGGGGCCGACCCGCAAGACGCCTTCGGGTTGTAGAGGATGTTCCAGGTCTTGCCCGGCGCGTACCACTGGAACCACTTGCCCTCCATGTAGATCTGCATCTGGCGCGCCGCGCCGTAGATCTGGTGGAAGAAGCCGATGTAGTTCGGGTCGCACGGCGCTGTGTCAGGGCAGCCCTGCCCCAGAGCGATCCGGTAGCGCCACGCGCTCGGCCAGACGTGAGTGATCAGCCCTTGCTCCTTCTGCAACATCACGATCAACACCTGTGGGTTGATGTTGCAGGCCTGGGAGACGCGATAGATGATGCGGGCCGCGGATTCGTTCGCGGCGCCGGAGTAGCCGGAGCAGTACGCGTCCGCGGGACGCGTGACGGTGTTCATCCGGAAGTCCTTGAGACAGACGATCGGCTCGTTGTTCTCATCCCGCCCGCCGAGGCAGCGCGAGACCTTGCTGTTGAAGAAGCTCTGAATCTGCGCCTCGGTCATCGTGCTCTTGTTCGTGAACACGGCGTCGCTGATGATGTTGCCCGGCGTGAAGCCGACGAGCGTGCTCTTCGCGATTCCGGTCGCGGCCGGATCGGCCACGGCACTCGAGACACTCGCCGTGGGCGCGGAGACGGAGGCCTGGGCGGCGGTGGCGGGGACCACCGTGCCGATCACCAGAGCGGAGACAGCGAGGAAACAGGTGAGGAGTGGGTAGGTCCTCAGGGTGTTTCGCGAGCGTGGGGCACGTCGAGACATGTGACCAGTGTGACGGAAGTTGCGCGATGATGCCACTGTTGCGCCGTTCGCGACGCAAGTTTTCGGCGTGTCGCCCTGATGCGCAGGTGGTTCTCAGCGGATCACAGGTCGGCGTGCAGGCTCCAGAGGCGCTCCCCCGAGCTGGCCCAGGAGAACGCCCTCGACCGGTCGGACGCGAGAATCCGGAGGCGCTCGGCCGCCGGTCCCGCCGCCTGCTCGATCGCATCAGCGATCTCGTCCCCCGTGACGAGAGTGCCGCCGTCGGCGATGACGTCGCGATGGGAGCCGCTGTCGACCGCTACGACGGGAACGCCGAGCGTCATCGCCTCGACGGCCCGCCACGGCCAGCCCGCGAACTCGTGAGTCGTGGCGAAGACAGACGCACCGGCGAGCACGGCCGCACGATCCTCGACCGTCAGCACACCCCGCACATGGGTGCGACGCTCCGGGAGGCCCGCTGCGGATGCGATCTCGACGTAGCGAGGCTCCGCCCCGTCCGGAGCATCGAGCACGACAGCCTCGATCCCCGCCGCCACGGCCCCGCGGAAACCGTCCCGCAAGGACGACTCCGACCCGGTGAGCACCATGTACTCGCCCGGCAGCGACAGCGCACTCCGGCGCCGATCGGCGTCATCCGGGACGACGAACCCTCGAGGCGGCGCCCCCGCGATCACACGCACGCGATCACCCAGACGCGCGAGTTCGGAGAGCCGCGCAGCGACCGCGTGGGAGGGCACCACGACGGCATCGGCATGCTTGACCGCCCGGCGGAGCATCCCTCGCTGCCAGGAGACCTGGTTCTTCGGCAGCAGCTCCGGTGCATCCCACGCGCGCAGGTCCCACAGGGTGACCGTCGTCTGGTCATCGTCGTGGACGCGATCGTGCTTCACGAGAGGAGCGAACAGGCTCGGCGAATGGATCATGCCGCCCCCGACCCCGGGAGCGATGCCGAGCTGCCAGGAGGCCGCCAGCTCACGACGCGCCAGACCGAGGGTGCGCACCTCTCCCACTCCGCGGATCGTCGCCTCGGAGCCCGCCGGAACGATGAGGTCCACCGTGCAACCGGAGGGTGCTGTCGCAATCACTCCGTGGGCCAGATCCACCGCAGCGGAGGCGAGATCGGGGTCGACGATCTGGCCGAGTTGATCCAGAACGAAACGCAGCCGAGCTCCCATGCGCTCAGGCTATCCTCGGGCCGCGACGCCCCCGTGGAGCGCACCACCCGTGGCGCATGAATATCAGCGTTCCCACAGTTTCCGGCCACCACCGGCACCACCGTTCATGCTTGAATGCTCGGGTGAGCGATGGCCGGCTTCCCGTCAGACGCCGATGGATCGGGTGGACCATCGGCGCGTTCCTCGCGTTTCTCCTCATCGCGATCGGGTGGGTCACCGTTCGGGGGATCGGGGCGGTGAACGACCTCCAGGACGTCGCAGACGGGGCGACGCAGCTGAAGAAGACGATCGCGGCGGGAGACCTCGACGGCGCGGAGCCGGTCGCCCGGAGCGTCGCACGCAGCGCAGCCTCAGCCGCCGACCTGACCTCGGACCCGGTGTGGCAGGCGTTCGGCCTCGTCCCCTGGCTCGGGCCGAACTTCCGTGCCGTGAGCGAGATCGCCGACATCGCCGACAGCGTCTCAACGGATGCTCTCGCCCCTCTACTGGAGGTGGCGGACGGCCTCGATCTCGCAAGCCTCGGGTTCGTGGGCGGCACCATCGACCTCGCCCCGTTCGCCGAGATCGAGAAGCCGCTCCGCACGGCCAGCACCGCGCTCGGAACTGCGGAGCTGCAGGCCAGACGGATCGACGCCGACGCCACCCTGCCGCCGCTCGCAGAGGCCATCGATCAGATGCGGTCCGCCGTCACCGAGGCTGCCACCGCGGTCGGTGCACTCCACGGCGCCGCCGTCCTCCTGCCGACGATGCTCGGAGGGGAAGGCCCCCGCAACTACGTGCTGGCGATGCAGAACAACGCAGAACTGCGCTCGTCCGGCGGGATCATCGGCTCAGTCGCCCTGCTCCATGCGGAGAACGGGAAGATCACCCTCCAGAAGCAGGCTTCGACACGGGACTTCCCCGCCCTCGACACCCCCCTGCCGCTCAGCGACTCGACGGTCGCCCTGTTCGAGGATCGGCCGGGCCGCTTCCTGCAGAACATCACCAGCATCCCGGACTTCACCGAGGCCGGAGAGACCATCGCCGCGCGGTGGACGGGACGATTCGGTGGAACGGTCGATGGCGTCATCGCCGTCGACGCCATCGTCGCGGAGAACCTGATGGCCGTGACGGGAGACCTCACGTTCGGGCCGTTCACCGCGACCGCCGAGAACATCACCGGCATCCTGCTCTCGGAGATCTACGCGGCCGTCCCCGACCCCGCCGTACAGGATGAGATCTTCGCCCAAGCGGCCGGTGCGCTCTTCAGCGCAGCCTTGTCCGGTGGGGACCCGAAGGCGCTGATCGGAGCCCTGGCCGAATCCGCCGAGGAGGGCCGGATCCGCATCTGGAGTGCGCACGCGGACGAAGAGGAGTTCCTCGCCTCGTCCGCGCTGGGAGGGACGATCCCCGAGGACGATGCGGACGCCACCTACGTGGGCGTGCTGATCAACGACAGCACCGGCGGGAAGATGGACTACTACGCCCGCGGCGCCTTCTCGACTTCCGTGGGCACCTGCAACGGCGCGCCGACGACTCAGGTGCAAGTGACGTGGACCAACGCCGCGCCCGCGGACGCCGCGACGTCCCTCCCCGCCTACGTCACCGGGGACGGCTACTACGGGGTCCCCGCCGGCACGGTGCGCACACTCATCGCGGTCTACGGCCCTGCCGGCGCGACGCCCTCCCACATCGACCGGGACGGCGAAGAAGAGGGCGTGCAGACAGCCATGCTCGATGGCCGCTCCGTGGTGCAGCACGAGGTCTCGCTCGCGCCGGGCGAATCGACGACGATCACCGTGGAGTACCAGGGAACCGGCGCCGGAGAGCGGCTCACGGAGATCCTGCACACACCGCTGGTCGACGAGCCGGATGCGACACGCAGACCACTGACCTGCGCATCGTGACTTTCCTGGCTCGATAGGGTACTGTCGACTCACTGGGGAATATCTGGGGTCTGCAAACCTGCCGTGGGGGCAGGAAGGCTCCACGCAGTCGGATGCAGGGGTGTATCCGGAGGCGATTCCGCGTGAAATTCTGGGGAGAAATCATGCTGAAGAAACTGGCTGCCATCAGCCTCACCGCTGGCGCGCTCGTACTCGCTGCGCCGGCCGTAGCGACGGCGGCGCCGACGCTCGCTCCGACCGCGTCGTCCAACGACTACCCGACGCCTCCGGGAGTCAAGGTCAGCGACCCGATCATCGACACCTGCGAGGTCTCGACCATCGTTTTCGGAGCAGGATACTTCCTGCCTTCCGAGAACGTGAGCGTCTCCATCTCCGGACTCGAGGCCGCTCGGGCCGCGGGCTCGGGCAGCACCGCTGGCGCAGACGGCGGACTGACCTACACGTTCCGACCCCCGGCCGATGGTGAGGGCTCGTACGCCGTCTCCTTCAACGGATCGCGTTCGTACACCGCCACCATCACGGTTTCGCACGGCCACGACGCGGCCACGTCCTGCGACCACGATCCTGGTGTGGCTCCGGCGGGTACCGAGCTGCCGCTCACGGGCGGAGACAACGCGGCGTCTGCCGGCGGGTTCGAACTCGCCCTCACCGGCGGCAGCGTTTCGCCGTGGTTCCTCGGCGGTGGCGCCGCAGCGCTGGTCGCCGGTGGCGCCCTGGTCGCCGTCGGAGCATCTCGCCGCAAGCGCGCCTAGGTCCGGCTGCCGCCTCGCGCGGTGGTCGACTGGACGACGGTGATCCCTCCCCCTCCGATCACCGTCGTCTGGTGCGTCCGGCCGGCGCACCGCCAGCCCACGGCTCCTCCTCCTCCTCGAAGGTGGTGACCGTGGGCTTCGTCGCGCACCCGGCGCCCACCTCGCCCGTTCCCGCCGCGACGGAGTGCACCCGATGACTGGAAGGCACCGTGTCAGGGCGCAGGGGTCGGCGTCTCCGTCGGGGGGTGCAACGTCTGCCGGATCAGATCGTGGATGTACGCGTAGTCCGGCTGGTGCTCATCCACTCCGGAATCGGGGGTGAGCTCGATCGTCGTGACGGGCTGTTCCTTCGCCTTGAGCATCAGATCGAAGAACTCCGGCAGCTTGTCCGACGGGAGATCCGTGCTGATCAGAGCCGTCCCCGCCGCCGCCACCTCGTTGAACCTCGTGAGCACCGTCTGCGGGGTGAACTGCGCGAGGATCGCCTCCTGCAGCTCCCGCTGACGCTTCATCCGATCCCAGTCACTCGTCGTGTAGCGCGAACGGGCATACCACTGGGCGGTGTCACCGTCCATCCGCTGCTCCCCCGGCTCGATCCAGCCGATAGCCCACTCGTTCACATCGGTGCCGGTCCAGCCCTCCGGCGGTCCGCCCTTGGGCAGACGCTCGGTGACGTTGATCTGCACTCCACCGAGCGCATCGACGAGCTCGGCGAACCCGTGCATGTCGACGAAGACGTAGTAAGGGATCTCGATTCCGAGAACACCCTCCGCCGCGTCCTTCGTCGCCTCGATACCCGGCTCGGAGCCGTTGGCCTTCGCGTCAGGATAGAGCCCGGTGCCGCCGTCTTCTCGACAGACCTCCGCGGCGTTGCGGATGTGGTTCATCCATCCGTTCCACCCGCAGGTGGAAGATCCGTGCCCTTCGAAGCCGTTCGGGTAGAGCTCCTGCATCGGGCTCCCCTCGCTGAACGGCGCGTTCGGGAGTTCACGCGGGATGCCGGTGATCGTCACGGCCCCGGTATCGGCGTTCACCGAGACGACCGAGATGCTGTCGAAGCGCATCGAGTCACGCCCGTCGCCGCTGTCCGCACCCAGGAGCAGGATGTTGTAGTAGCCGTCACTCGGCTCGACGCTCGGTCCGCTCTGTCCGAAGATCGCCCCGATCGTGCTGCGCACCGACCCCACCGCGGTCGCGGCATACCCGACGCCACCGCTCACGAGCCCCAGCAGCACCAGCGCGACGACCGGGATGGCGAGGCGAGAGGGTCCGGGAACCTTCACGAGTCGCACCAGCCGCAGGGCATCGAAAGTCAACACGACCCAGAGCACGATGTAGCCGACGAGGAGCACCTGGACGACGGTGAGGATCGCGGCGGAGAACAGCCCGCCTCCGATCGTGAGCCACAGCAGGGCCGGGCGGGCGAAGAGGGCGAGGCCGAGCGCCGCCACCACGAGCAGCCACGCCAGCAGAGTCGCGCCGAGCCCGAAGCGGCCGAGCCTGCGGTTGCCCGCGAGCACCTGCGCAGATCCGGGGACCAGGAGATTGAGGGCGACGAGCCACCACCCGCGCTTGGCCATCATCCCCGGGTCAGCGACATCCGGGTGCCGCAGAGGGCGTGTCTCGATGAGCGGGCGCTGTGTTGCGCGCGGAGGCGCAAGGGTCACAGCGACCCCTTCAACCGTTCGTTCTTCTCCTCGACCTGTGTCTCGAGATCGCGGGCGTATGCGTCCACCCGGTCGGCGAGATCCGCATCCGCCGTCCCCAGGATGCGGGCCGCCAGGAGCCCCGCGTTGCGGGCGCCGCCGATGGACACGGTCGCGACGGGGATGCCGGCGGGCATCTGCACGATCGAGAGCAGGGAGTCCATGCCGTCGAGGTAGGCGAGCGGCACGGGAACGCCGACCACGGGAAGCGGCGTCATCGAGGCGAGCATGCCCGGAAGGTGGGCCGCTCCCCCGGCGCCGGCGATGATCACCCGGATACCGCGGGACCGGGCCTCCCGCGCATACGACATGAGCTTGTCCGGTGTGCGGTGGGCCGAGACGACCTCGACCTCATGCGGGATGCCGAAGTCGGTGAGCGCCTGAGACGCATCGCTCATCACGCGCCAATCGGAATCGGATCCCATCACGACGCCGACCAGAGGGGCAGCGGAGGAGTGCAGTGGCTCAGTCACCAGATCAGGCTACGGTCTACCGCTGTGAGAAACCCCGAACGGCGCGCGTCTTGTCCCGCATGTCCGACCGTGAGAGGTGCGCCGGCGTGCAGGATTCAGGCGAAATGTGCGGCGGCCGCACGCGCGACGTACACGGCGTCGTCGAGATCGTCATCCGCGACGTTCACGTGACCGACCTTGCGACCGGGTCGTGGCGCCTTGCCGTACGTGTGGATCTTCGCCTGCGGGTGCTCGACCATCGCCGCGGGGAAGCGCTCCTCGAGCGTGCCCTCCGCCGGACCGCCGAGGATGTTCACCATCACCGACCAGGCTGCACGAGGAGCCGTGCTCCCCAACGGCAGATCGACGACCGCGCGCAGATGCTGCTCGAACTGTCCGGTGACGGCGCCGTCCTGGCTCCAGTGACCACTGTTGTGCGGTCGCATGGCCAGCTCGTTGACGAGGATCCGCTCATCGTCGGTCTCGAACAGCTCCACGGCGAGCATGCCCGTCACACCGAGTCCCTCCGCGATGGTGCGTCCGATCTCCTCAGCGACCTGCACGAGGCGCTCGGCTGCCGCGGGTGCCGGCGCGATGACCTCCGCGCACACGCCGTCGCGCTGCACCGTCTCCACCACGGGGTACGCGACAGTGTCGCCGCTGGGGCGACGCGCCACCTGCTGGGCGAGCTCGCGGACGAAGGGGACGAGTTCCTCTACGAGGAGTGCATCGTCTTCGGCCAGCGCATCGAGCCAGTCCTGCGCCTCTTCCGCCGCGCGGACGACGCGCACACCCTTGCCGTCGTAGCCGCCCCGAGGCGTCTTCACGACACCGGCGCCCGCGTGGGCATCGAGGAACGCCTGCAGCTCAGCGACGTCGCGCACCGCGGCCCAGTCCGGCTGAGGGACGCCGAGCTCGGCGAGGCGGGCGCGCATGACCAGCTTGTCCTGCGCGAACTGGAGAGCGTCGGGGCCCGGGTGCACGACCACACCATCGGCGACGAGGGCACGCAGCACGGACTGCGGCACGTGCTCGTGATCGAACGTGACGACGTCGACTCCTGCGGCGAACGCACGCACCACGTCGATATCGCGATAGTCGCCGACCGCCGTCGCGGCGAGTCCGGCGGACATCCCTTCGTCTTCGGCGAGCACCCGGATCTCCAGCCCGAGTTCGACCGCCGGAGCGATCATCATCCGGGCCAGCTGCCCTCCACCGATCACGCCAACACGCAAAGCCATGTGCCGTCTCCCTTCGTCCGCCCCCATTCTCCCGCACCTGCACAGGAGGATCGGACACGTCTCCCCTGCGCGATCGTCGATCGCCCACAGGACGGATCGTGGTCACGCCGGGTCGAACTCGTCTCCGCCCGCCTGCGCGTCGCGATGCGCCAGGATCTGCCCGACCTCGATCTGGTCGGCGAGAGTCTCATGGACCAGCGTCACGTTCGGTACGTTCGCGAGACGCATCGGCGCGTCGACGCCGTTCGACAGGGTGATCGTGCCCGCGCCCCACACGCGCTGCAGCGGCCCGCGTCGGACGGCGATCGTGTAGCCGCGAGCGTGGGACATCTCCCGGCGCCGACGGGCGCCGACGCCGTGGTGGGCGATGACACGTCGCGTGGTGACCGTCGTGCTCCGCGAGTACCAGACGATGAACGGCAGCACCACGGCGAGAAGCACCAGCGCGCCCGCCGCGGAGAGCAGCATCCAGTCCTCATACCCCGCCGGGAGGTTGCCGTAGAAGTAGGCCGTCGCGCCGAATGTCGCGATGAGGACGAGTGCAGACCAGAACAGTCGACGGGCATGGCCCCGGAAGCGTGCGATCAGCAACTCCTCCGAAGGCGTGCCGGGCGGCGGCATCAGAGGCCGTCCGCCGAGCGTCACAGGCTGGGTCACCCCACCATTGTGCCTGTGATCCCCGACAAGCCCGTGTGTGTCTCGGCGTGTCAGCTTCCCGCAGGACGCACGTGCACGACGTCACCCGCGGATATCGCGTGCTCCACGCCTTCGGAGACGACCAGCAGCCGCCCTTCCGCGTCGAGGCCGACGGCCGTGCCCTCCTGTGTGCGATCGCCCGGCATCGACACCCGGATCGTCTGCCCCACAGTCGCGCATCGTTCGGTGACGGCACCGTGGGCGCCGCTCGCGACGGCGTCTCCGGCGGCGGCGGCGAGGTCCGTGAGCCGGGTGTCGAGCGCCGTCACGTAGGTCGCGAGCAGCTGATCCTCGTCGACGTCGACGCCCTGCGCCGCGAACGATGTCGCCGTCGGGACGGGGAGCTGCTCCACCGTCATCGCCGTGTTCACTCCGGCGCCGACGATGATGGCGTCCGACGCCGCCTCAGCCAGGATTCCGCAGATCTTCCGACCGTCGACGAGCACGTCGTTCGGCCACTTCACCGCGACCTCTTCGTCCGGGAGCTGCGCGGCCACGGCCTCCGCCATCGCCAGTCCCGCGAGCAGCGGTATCCAGCCCCGCGACGCCGGTTCCGCCGGAAGAGCGCGCAACAGCACGGAAACCGCAAGGGCTGAACCGTCCGGCGCCACCCAGGTCCGATCGAGCCGCCCGCGACCCGCGGTCTGGTCGTGCGTCGCCAGGATCGAGAGGTGCGGCCAGCCGTCCGCGTCGTGCGCATGCCCGCGAAGGTCGGCGTTGGTCGACCCCGTTCGCGCCACCAGTTCCAGGCGCGGCACGATCGCGGTGGAGCGCGGGAACCTGATGCTCATGCGTCCTCTTCGTCGGCTTCTTCGTCGTCGTCATCCTCATCTTCGCGGACCGCCCCGACCTCGTGGGCCTGCCACCGTTCCCATTCCTGCATCAGCCCGTCCACGGCGGCATGGAACTTCGCGGTCGCCACCCCCTGTGTGGTGTCGCCGAAGTAGTGCTGCACCCACATCCGCAGTCGGGCGATCGCCGCCTCGTCGTCCCGCACCCGCTCTATCTCAGCGACGACGTCCGCCGCCGACTCGGCGGTCAGCCACTCGCAGTCGGACAGATAGCCCTGCGTGTCGACGGAGGCCTGGTCATCCGTGGGGCGCGTGATCATCAGCGGCTTCCCCGCCGCGAGCCGGTCGTAAACCATGGCGGAGATGTCGACGATCGCGACGTCCGCGGCGGTGAGCTGCCAGCCGAGCTCAGGGCCGTCGTCGTAGACGTGCTGGGCGCGCGGGTCCGCGGCGTTCGCCGCAGCGATAGCCGCGATGACCCGTCGATGCGCGGCGCCGTAGGCCTCATCGACGACGCCACTGCGGGGATGCGGACGATAGATCACCCGGTGCTGTCCGGTGGCGAGCAGGCGGGCCACGAGCGTTTCGCCGTGCGATGCGATCGATCCGTAGTGCGCGCTGGGCCGGTCGCCCTCCCACGTGGGGGCGTACAGCACGACCGTACGGTCATCGGGGACGAAGGGCAGCGTGCCGGAGTAGTGATCGGCCTGAGGGCGCCCGATCTCGATCGTGCGGCGATCCACGTCGTAGTCCCAGAGCGTCCGCGAGAGGCGGTCCCGCGCGGCCTGGCCGGCCACGAACGCATAGTCGTACGCCTTGTACTGGTTCGTGGTCATGTACATCTTGTCGGACTCGCCGTGGTTGATGAACACGTGCCACCGCCGCCCGTAACGGAACATCTGGAAGTTGCGGGTGTTCTGGTTGACGTACAGCACGATGCGGATGTCCTGCGTCGCGATGAAGCGCTCGAGATCGCGGACCTTCGGCACGAACGCGACCGGAGGCGAGGCCTCGTCCAGGAGCTTCTCGGTGCCCGTCGCCTGCCGCGAGAGCACGACGACCGGCCAGCGGCGGGCGAGCTCCGCGAGCGGACGGTACCACTGCCGCATCTGGTACATGTTGACCGCACCGTCGGCGAAGTACACCGCCACTTTGAAGTGCCCCGTCGGATACGGCTCGGTTTCGGCGAGGCGACGACGCACCCGCTGGACGGCGGTTCGGGATGCGAGCGCCCGCTTCAGCAGACGGTACGCCTTCTTCGCGTCAGACAGTGCACCCATCCCTCCAGAGTAGTTCGTCCACGCGGGGTGCCCCGGCCGGTGAACGATCCGGGCTGCGACGCGCATGACGGCTTCCCCTCAGGCAAAGCCGGAAGCCGCCGTGACATGATCGTCATGTGCCAGCCGACGAGTCAGCCGCTCCCCTGCCCGGGGTGTCCTTCGTGATGCCGGTGCTCAACGAACACGCCTACCTGGAGCACGCGGTCGAGTCCGTGCTCGCTCAAGACGTCGATGTGCCCACGGAGCTCGTGCTGGCTCTCGGCCCCTCCACCGATGGGACGACGGAGCTGGCCCAGCGGCTCGCAGAGACGGACGAGCGCATCCGGCTCGTCGGCAACCCGGCTGCGCACATCCCCGTGGGGCTGAACGCCGCCATCCGCGCCAGCCGCTACGCGACGATCGTCCGCGTCGACGCGCACTCCGAACTCTCCCCCGGCTACGCCGCCCGAGCGCTGGCCACGCTGGAACGCACGGCGTCGGCCAACGTCGGCGGTGTCATGCACGCCGAAGGGCGTACGCCGTTCCAGAAGTCCGTCGCACGCCTCTACAACTCCCCGGTCGGACTCGGCGGAGGCGCCTACCACGGAAGCTCGCAGGAGGGCGAGGCCGAGTCGGCCTACCTCGGCGTCATGCGCCGTGAGGTTCTCGATGAGGTGGGTCTCTTCGACGAGACGATCCGGCGCGGCGAGGACTGGGAGCTCAACCTCCGCATCCGACAGGCCGGTCACCGCGTCTGGTTCGATCCCGACCTGTCCGTCACCTACTGGCCCCGGGAGAGCTGGACGCGGCTGGCGCGGCAGTTCCGCGCGACGGGCGCCTGGCGGGGTGAGCTGGTGCGACGCTTCGGGCGACGCAACGGCCTCCGCTATTTCGCTCCCCCCGCGCTCGTGCTCGTGGCCGCGCTCGCCCTCGTCCTGGGGGCGCTCCAGCTGGCAGGAGTCATCACCGGCGCGGTCTCCTGGATCGCCTCGATCCTCGTCTACGGGCCACTCGCCCTGTACGTGTTGCTGGTGATGGGCGTCGCTCTCGCGCCCGGCGGCGGCGGTGCGCGCCAACGGCTGTGGACTCTGCTCGTCCTGCCCACGATGCACCTCTCGTGGGGCATCGGGTTCCTCGGCGGCGTGCTCCGAGGCGCTCGGGACACTGTGGATGCTTCGCGCTTGGGCACCCGGAACACGCCACTCCCCTGAGACGGGTGAGCGACCGGATCAGGGTGTGACGAAACCGAGGTCGAGGATGCGATCGACCACCCGCTCGGCAGCACGGCCGTCGTCGCGGGAGTTGAACTGTCGTCGCCACGCCGTATAGCGCTCGGCGAACACGGCTTCGTGTTCCGGGTCTTCGAGCGCCGCGGCCAGTTCCTCCTGGGTACGCACCAGCGGACCCGGGGCCCGCTCCGCGAGGTCGAAGTAGAAACCTCGCAACTGACCGCGATAGTGGTCGAGATCCGGTACCAGGAAGTACATCGGCTTGCCCGTGACGCTGAAGTCGAACATCACCGAGGAGTAGTCGGTGATCAGCGCGTCCGCAGCGAGCAGCAGACGCGCGGTCTCCGGGTAGCCCGTCACGTCGATCACGCGCGCTCCGGCACGGTCTCGTCCTTGTTCCAGCGTCCGCGAGTGCCCACGCACGAGCACCACGGCATTCGCCTCTCGGGCGAGACGCTCCGCATCCACGAAGTCGACCATCTCCGCGCGATCGTCACGCCAGGTCGGGGCATAGAGAAGCACCCGCTCCTCGGGCTCGATGCCCAGATCCTTGCGGATCGCGGCGGGGTCCCCCGTGATCAGCGCGTCGTTCCGGGGGTACCCCTCCACCCAGATCGGTCGTCCGAAGAACGCATATGCTTTGCGGAGTATGCGCTCGGAGTACGTGTTCTGAGCCAGCAGCACGTCCCATCGACGCGATTCCTTCACGACGGCGGCCATCCGACGCGGATCGAAACCGGGACGGTGCAGCGCGAGACGCTTCAACGGCGTCCCGTGCCAGGTCTGCACGACCTTCTGTCCGGGTTTGCGGGCGAAACGACGGCGCAGCCAGTCGTTCACGACGAGGAGCCGGGCAGCGCCCCGCGCGTGCCACCACTGCGGGCTTCCTTCGACGACCGCGATCGCCCCGTCCGGCACCTCGACCGAGAGGTCGACGACGCTCCAGTAGCGACGCACACCGGGTGCCCTCGCTGCGAGCTCCCGGTCGATCGCCCGCGGATTGCAGCCCACGCTGCGGCCGTAGAAGCTCTCGAAGAAGACCGCGTTCTCGGTGCCGCCGGACTGCGCGACATACCGCTCCTCGAGGGTCGATCGCCCCTCGGCGGTCTCGTACACGGGGTCGATCGGCGGTGCGATGCGGACAGCGCTCCCGGTGACGGCGACGCGTACACCGCGGAGGACGACGGGATCGATGTGCAGAGCGTCGAGGTCGGCGTCCGCGATCCGCAGTTCATACGCGCCGGAGGGAAGCGGAAGCGAAGGCCCGCCCCACCGCGAGGCCTGCAAGGCGAACGTGGCCTTCCAGGTCTTGCCGCCTCCGCTGACGCGAGCCTCCACCCGCGCCCGCGGTCCGACGAGCGCCGCCGTGGCCGGACGCTGACCGGTCCCTGCGATGACCAGCGTCTCTGCCACGTCATCGATGCGGGCCGTTGTCATACTGCTCCCTTCGGCGCGGGGATCCCCCGTGCGCGGATCACGCGGTACACGCGCTCCGTGTTGCGACCGTCCCGATGCGCATGCATCGTCGCGCTGAGCGTAGCGGAACGTGCCGACGCCGCGTCGTACGAGTCGGCATCGGACAGGAGGTGCTCGAGCTGCGTGAGAAGCGACGGCCAGTCCGCGGCCGTCGCGGAGCCGGCGACCTCCTCGAACCGACCGTAGAAGCCTCGAGTGCGCGCATACTCCGCCGCGTCCGGAGCCAGGAAGAGCACCGGCATCCTCAGCAGTCCGACGTCGTAAGCGAGCGAGGAGTAGTCGGTGACCAGCACATCCACGGCGGCGAGCGCAGGCGTCACATCGGCCAGGACGGACGCGCCGAGCGCGCGGACCCTCCGGCTCGGCAGCGGTGGCACATAGCCCCCCGCTCCCAGAGGGTGCGACCTCACGAGCAGCACCGCGTTCTGCTCTTCGAGGAGGCGGAGGATGGAGATCCACTCCGTGGCGGACGGCACCGCCGGATCGGGCGCTCCGTCACGCCAGGTCGGCGCATACAGGATCGTCCGCGCCCCCTCCGGAATCTCCCCGACGACGCGGTGGAGAAGCGCGGAGGCCGCGTTCCGACGTTCCTCACCCGAGCCGGCGGAGAGCACATCGACGCGCGGCTCACCGGTCACGACCACCCGATCGTCCCCGAGACCGAATGCCGATTCCAATCGCCCCCTGGCACGGGTCGAAGCCGCCGGCAGCACGCGGATCCGCTGGGCGGTCGCACGGTACAGGAGGGCGATCACCCGGCGTAGAAGGGGTGCTCCGGGAACCTTCGGCACCTGCGTCGTGGCCGGCGAATCCAGTCCGATCCTCTTCAGCGGGATCCCGTGCCAGAGCTGGACGACGAAAGCGCCGCCGACGGCGTAGCGGTTGACGTCGCCGAGGCCGTGCGTCACGACGAGGACACCCGCTCCGGCTGTCGCCCACCAGCCGCGCAGACCGTTCTTCCGGACGAAGCGGATACCGAGAGCGGTCGCCTCCCGCTCCTCGCGCACAGAGCCGGTGAGCCACAGGGTCTCGTGGCCGAGCGAAGAAGCGTAGTGGTACAGGGCGAGGGCTCCGTCGCCGATGCCTGCGCCGCAGCCGAACACCCAGCGTCGCCCTCGCGGGACGAGGAAGGTGCCGAGGCGCCCGACGGCGTACAACGGGATCCGGAGCAGCTTGGCCGCGTTGCCGGAGCCGAAAGAGAAGGACGCCACCTCGCGAGCCTATCGCGGGGTGGCGCCCTTCTCTGTGAGACCGGGGACTCAGCCGGCGAGTTCGCCGAGCGTCACCTCGATGTCGTAGGACTTGCCGCCACGGACGTAGGTGACCTGGGCATCGCTGCCGGCCGCCGCCGCGCGGACCTGCGCCGTGAGGTCGGTCGCGCTGGTGATCGGAACCCCGTTGAACGAGGTGACGATGTCACCCTTCTCGATGCCGGCTGCCGCCGCAGCGCCGCCGTCGCTCGCCTCGGCGATGTACGCGCCGGCGACGGTCGCGCCCTCGACGTTCGAGGCGTCCTGGACGGAGGCGCCGAGGAGGCCGTGCGTCGCGGCGCCATCGGCGATGATCTCGTCGGAGACCCGCTTTGCGATGTTCGACGGGATGGCGAAGCCGATGCCGATGGAACCGGAGTCCTCGGAGTTGCCCGAACTCGCGATCGCCACGTTGATGCCGATCAACTCGCCCTTGCTGTTGACGAGCGCGCCCCCGGAGTTGCCGTGGTTGATGGCGGCGTCGGTCTGGATCACGGCGATCGAGATGGAGTCGGACGTCTGCTGACCGGAGTTTCCGGGGATGTCGAACTGGAAGGGCCCCTGGCCCTGATCGGGCGACTGCTGCTCAGGAGCATCCTCGGAGGACGAGTCCGGCAGTGCCGACGACGCGATCTGGATGCTCCGGTTCAGTGCGCTGACGATGCCGGTGGTGACCGAGTTCGCCAGGCCGAGCGGGGCGCCGAGCGCGACCGTGGTGTCGCCGACGTTGAGCTTCGACGAATCGGCGAACTTCATGGGCGTGAGCCCCTTGGCGTCCTTCAGCTTGATCACGGCGAGGTCGTAGATCGGGTCGGTGCCCACGACCGTGGCTTCGTAGAGCTTCCCATCCGAGGCGGTCACCCGGATCGCGGGATCGGCGACGGCTCCGCCCAGCGTCACCACGTGGGTGTTCGTGAGCACGTAGCCGTCGTCGCTGATGATGACACCGGAGCCGCTGCCTGCCTCCTGGGAGCCCGCGACCTCGATGGTGACCACGGAGGGGAGGGCCGACGTCGCGACGGCGGTGGTCTCGTTGACCGACCCGGGGTTGTTGACCGTGACGGTCTGCGGCCCCGAGGCCGTGCCGGAGGACGGCGGGTTCTGAAGACCGTTCAGCAAGGCGCCGCCACCGAACCCGGCGACACCGCCGACGAGCGCGGCCGCGACGATGAACGCCGCGAACTTCGCGCCGCCTCGGGATTTCTGGTCTTTGGCCTTCGCCTCGCCGGGAAGCGTGTCCGCACCGAGGGGCTGCGTGGGCTGCGTGTAGGACGCGGCGGTGGGGATGCCGAACGCGGCACCAGGGGCCGTTGCCGTCGCGGAGTTCGCGGGGGCGGCGAAGACGTACGGCACGGGCTCGACCACGGGCGCCGCCGGCACCTGCGAGGTGAAGGTCGGCGGTACGACGTGTCCCTGGACGGGGGCGACGGGAGCCGGCGCGGAGGGACCCGGCGAAACGGCGGACGGCGCGGTGGTGTCAGCGGCGGCCTCCGTCGCCGGCTGAGCGGCGACCTCTGCTGCCTCGGTGGACGGCACGGCGTCGTTCGACGCGGGTACCGAGTGGTCCTGTGTGTTGTCTTCGTTCATGGTGTGTGCTCCTTCAACGACCACTTCAGAATGACGCCTGTGTCTGTGCGTTCCTTATGTCGAAGATGAGTTTCAGCTATGGCCTTAGCCTGTTCTTCATGAGTGTCATCCCCGGCGCATGGCGTCGCACGGCGGCGGGCGCCGGTCTGCTCGCCGCAGACGGAACAGTCGCGCCCACCATCTTCGCAGAGATGTCCGCTGCCGCGGCCCGAACCGGAGCGATCAATCTCGGACAGGGATTCCCCGACGAGGACGGCCCTCCGGAGGTGCTCGAAGCCGCTCGGGCCGCGATCGCCCACGGGGCGAACCAGTACCCGCCGGGTCGCGGCGTACCCGACCTGCTCCAGGCGATCAGCGAGCATCAACGCCGGTTCTACGGGCTCGATGTCGACCCCGGTACCGAGGTGATCGTGACGGCAGGGGCGACCGAGGCGCTCACGGCCACGCTGCTCGCGCTGATCGACGGTCCCGACGACGAGGTGGTCGTCTTCGAGCCGTACTACGACTCCTACGCCGCAGCGGTCGCTCTGGCGGGAGCGCGCCTGCGCACGGTTCCGCTCCGCGCGCCCGACTTCCAGCCCGATCTGGACCAGCTCGCGGCCACCGTGAACGATCGCACGCGGATCATCCTCGTCAACGACCCGCACAATCCGACGGGTGCGGTCTTCGGACACGACGTCCTCACCGCGGTGGTGCGGCTCGCTGCGCGGCACGACGCCGTCATCGTGACTGACGAGGTGTACGAGCACCTCTCCTTCGAGGCACCCCACACGCCGATCGCGACGCTGCCCGGCGCCGCCGAGCGCACCCTGACGATCTCTTCCGCCGGCAAGACCTTCTCGGTCACCGGATGGAAGATCGGCTGGGTGCACGGACCCGCCGCTCTCATCACGGCGGTGCTCACGGTGAAGCAGTACCTCACGTACGTGAACGGATCCCCCTTCCAGCCCGCCGTCGCCACGGGGCTCCGACTCGACGACTCCACCTTCACCGATGCGTCATCCGCGCTCGCCCACAAGCATGGGATCCTCGGCGACGGACTGCGCGCGGCCGGGTTCACGGTGCACACGCCACAGGGCGGTTACTTCACGGTGGCCGATGCGACCGCGCTCGGCGGCACGGACGCCGCGGCGTTCTGCCGAACGCTGCCGGAACGTGTCGGCGTCGTCGCCATCCCGTTGACCGCGTTCGTGTCGGAACCGCATCGACAGGAGTACGCGGGACTCGTGCGCTTCGCCGCGTGCAAGCGAGTGGATGTCCTGGAGGAGGCGGCGTCCCGCCTGGCCGATTTCATCGCCTGAGCGTTCGAGGGACCGGATCGTTCCCTCAGCGCGGCACGACGGCGTACCGCCGCACACGGAGCGAGGGGTTCACGGCGCGCACCCGGTCGATCGCAGAACGTTCCACGACCGCCACCGCGATTCCGGGCGCGGTACCGACCCCGGCGAGGACGACGCCCTGCGGATCGATGATCTGCGAATGTCCGACGCCGATCGGCGTGGGGTGGTCCGCCGCGACCACGTACACGGTGTTCTCGATCGCACGCGCGGCGAGCAGCGTGGTCCAGTGGTGCTCCTTGAGCGGACCTCGCACCCATTCCGCAGGCACGACCAGCGCATCGGTCCCCGCGTCGACCAGCGACCTGGCGACCTCCGGGAAACGCAGGTCGTAACAGGTCATGAGCCCGAACCGCAGACCGGCGACCTCGAACGTCGACACCTCCCCCACCTCGCCGGCCTCGATCCAGTCGGACTCCGTCTGTCCGAACGCGTCGTAGAGGTGCTGCTTGCGATAGACCGCGAGGATGCCGTCACCCCGCACCGCGACGAGCGTGTTCCGCACGCGGCGGTCGTCCGACGCGCGCTCCACCAGCCCTGCGACGATCACGACCGCATGATCGGCGGCGAGTGCGGTGAGCGTCGTGACGAAGTCCCCGTCGAGGTCTTCCGCGTTCGCCGCGAGGCTCTCGTCCATCGGGTCGACGAAGTAGCTCGAGTACTCGGGGAAGACGATCAGCCTGGCCCCGCGAGCCGCTGCCTCCGCCGTCAACTCCGCGATCTTCTCGCGGTTCTCCGAACGGGAAGCGGTCGGCGCGAACTGACACACGGCGACGGGGACGGCTGCTGTCTCGGACATGCATCCATCCTCCCGCATCGACACGCCCGGGGCGTCATCCCCGGGCGCCTCGATTCGCCGAGGTCCGCATTCCGTGATAAGTTACTTCTTGTGCCGCGGGGTGGAGCAGTTCGGTAGCTCGCCGGGCTCATAACCCGGAGGTCGCAGGTTCAAATCCTGTCCCCGCAACAAATGAAAGGCCCTCTGATCTAGAGAAATCCAGATCAGAGGGCCTTTCGCCTTTCCTGCAGGAGCACGCGCGCATGGATGTCGCCGGCGGGCGCGGAGCCGGCCGGATCACGAGATCTCCCCGGTTCGGATGAATCGCGGAACGAGCCGGACGAAGACCACCATCACGATCAGCTCGACGATCGTCTGGGTCACCACCACCAACGGTGCGAGAGCGAAGGATGCCGGAAGCGCGAGCGCCAGCGGAAGGACGACGAGCGAGTTGCGTGTCGCGCCGGAGAAGACGATCGCACGTCGAGCGGGGACGCCGAGCTTCGAGACACGACCGGCGACTGCGCCGAGAGGGAGCATCAGAGCGGCGAACCCGAGGAAGATCGGCACGGCGACCCAGAGGTCCGCCAGGCGCGCACTCACGCCGTGCACTTGGGAGGCGACGACGACCGCGAGCGTCAGCATCATCAGCGGCACCATCGCATCGGCCGCCACCGCCTCGACGATCCGTCCCCACCGCGACCGAGACGCCGCGTACTGCACCGCCCCCGCGGCCGCGAGAGGAAGGAGGATCACCCAGACGAAGGCCTCGATGAACGGGGTGAGCTCGACGGTTCGAACCAGGTCCACGCCGACGAACCACCACAGAAAGAGCGGGAGCAGCAGCATCTGTCCGAGCATCAGGATCGGTGCTGCCGCGAGCAGCCGTTCCTTCGCCCCTCCCCCGAGCCCGGTGAACACGATCACATAGTCGACGCAGGGGGTGAGCAGCACCAGGAGGACGCCGGCCAGCAACGCCGCGTCCTGCGCCACGAAACGCGAGAGCCCGAACACCACCACGGGCACGATCACGAAGTTCACCGCGAGGAGGACGGCGAGGAACCGCCCGTCGCGCAACGCCCGGCCGATCGCCGGAAAGGGCACTCCGAGGAAGGTGGCGAAGAGGAGCACAGCGAGCACCGGGGTGATCGCGATTTCGAGCGGACGCGCAGCAGAGGGCACCCGCAGACCCAGCACGCCACCCGCGGCGATCGCCACGAGATAAAGAGCGACCTGGTGACGCTCACCCCAGACGATCACGCTTCGCATGCCACCAGCATGTCCTGCCGCACGGCCACTCGCGAATCGGAGCCGCGCCGCCGGAACAGGAATGGGCGCCCCCTCACGGGGGCGCCCATTCACTGCGGTGCAGGGCGACTCACTTCTCGGCGGCGGCGTCCAGCTCCAGGAGCTTCTCGACGGCCGCGGTGAGGCGCTCATCGGCCTCCGCGAACTTCGTGAGGTCACCCGACTGCAGCGCCGTCTCACGGTCGACCAGTGCCTGCTGCGCGGCAGCCAAGGCGTCGGCCTGCGCATCCGTCGGCTGCGTGGGCTCGGTCGGCGTCTCGCCGGCGTCCGGGTTCTCCGTGTCCGGGTCACTCGGCTCGACCGTGTCGTCACCACCGGTGGCACCGGAATCACCGCCGAAGAGCGTGTCCAGAGCCTCGGTCAGCGTGTTCTCGAAAGCGACACGATCACCGAACGCGACCAGCACCTTCTGCAGACGCGGCAGCTGCGTGCCCTCGGAGGACTGCACATACACCGGCTGCACATAGAGCAGACCGCCACCGACCGGCAACGTCAGCAGGTTGCCGTAGATGACCTCCGACTCTCCCTGTTGCAGCAGGTTGAGCTGAGGCACGACGGACGTGTCGGAGTTGTAGGTGTTCTGCACCTGGCCGGGGCCCGGCACCGTCGTGTCCGTGTCGATCTCGAGCATCCGCAGCTGGCCGTAGCCCTCTGCCTTCACGCCCTTCTCCGAACCGGCGTCCGAGTCCACCGCGAGGTAGCCCATGAGCACGTCGCGGCTGCCGCCCGAGCCCTGCGAGTTCGGGATGAACGTCGAGAACATCGAGAACCGCGGGGAATCCTGGCCGGGCATCTGCATCGTCAGGTAGTACGGCGGCTGCAGCATCGACTCGCTGCGCGGGTCGTTCGGCGTCTGCCAGCGGTTGTCCTGCTGTGCGAAGGAGCCGGCCTTGTCGACGTGGTAGACGCCGAGGATGTCGCGCTGCACCTTGAACAGGTCCGTCGGGTAGCGCACGTGGCTCATCAACTCACCCGACATGTCGCTGATCGGCTTCAACGTCGACGGGTAGATCTTCTGCCAGGTCTTGAGGACCGGGTCCTCATCGTCCCAGGCGTACAGCGTCACGGAGCCGTCGTAGGCGTCGACCGTGGCCTTGACCGAGTTGCGGATGTAGTTGATGTCGTCGATGGCCAGCGTCGGCGACGTGACGTTGGAGTCGGCGATCGCGTCCGACAGGCTCACGCTCGTCGAGTACGGGTAGGTCTGGCTCGTGGTGTAGCCGTCGACGATCCAGACGATACGACCGTCCACCACGCTCGGGTACGGATCGCTGTCGAGCTCGAGGTAGGGCGCGACCTTCTGCACACGGGTCGTCGGATCGCGGTCGTAGAGGATCTGCGACTCCTCGTTCACGAGGTTCGAGAACAGGATCTGCTCGGACTGGAACTTCAGCGCGTACAGCAGCTTCGTGAACGTGTCGCCGATCTTGGGTCCGCCGTCCCCGGAGAACGTCGTCTTGGTCTCGCTGGAGCCGTCCTTGCCCCGCGGGTAGTCGATCTCGGCCGGCTCGGCGCCTTCGGGCGCTCCGACGATCGAGTACTCGGGCGACTTCTCGCCAAAGTAGACGCGAGGCTCGAAGTTCTCCCGGTCCGTCAGGAACCCGGAGGACGGGATGCCGCGCTCGAGGAACACCGGCTCGCCGTCCGAGGTCCGCTGGTTACCCGCGGCTGCCACGAGACCGTAGCCGTGCGTGTAGACCGCCACACGGTTGTTCCAGTTGTCACCGTCGCCGAGACCGGACATGTCGAGGTCACGCACGGACACCACGGTGTCCTGCATCTGGCCGTCGATCTCGTAGCGGTCGACGTCCATGGTCGTCTGGAACTGGTAGTAGCCGCGGTACTGCTCGAGCTGACGCACCGTGGGCGGGATGACCTTGGGGTCCATGATGCGGGTCGACGCCGTGGTCTCGGCATCGGCGCGCAGCTGACCGGCCTCGGCGTCCGTCTTGGCGGCGAACGGCGTGGTCTCGAGGTCTGCGACGCCGTAGGCCTCCTTCGTGCCGTCGATGTTCCGCTGGTAGTACTCCGCCTGGTAGGCGTTCTGGTTCGGCTTCACCTGGAAGGTGGTGACCACCCAGGGGTAGCCGACCCCGACGACGAGCGCGGCGACGATCAGGAGCGCCGTGGCCGCGAGCGGGAAGCGCCAGCGGCCGATGACCGCGGTGACGAAGAACAGGATCGCCACGACGGCGGCGATGATGGCGAGGATCGCGAGGCCCGGGATCGTCGCGTTGACACCCGTGTACGCCGCACCTGTGATGCGGTCGTCGGGCTCGACGAGGGTCTTGTACTGGTCGAGCCACAGGCTCGCCGCCTGCACGAGCAGGTAGAGACCCGCGATGACCGCGAGCTGGATACGCGCAGGCTTGGAGATGCGCAGCTCTCCCTGGCCCACACGAACCGATCCGTACAGGTAGGAGACGAGCGCGGTGACCAGGAGTGCGAGGAGCAGGACCGCCGACACGAACGCGAGCAGGATCGAGTAGAACGGCATCGCGAACATGTAGAACCCGGTGTCGATGCCGAACTGCGGATCGACACTGGACGTGGCGACACCGTTGGCCCAGAGCCACACCGTCTTCCACTGCCCTGCGGCGGCGAACCCGGCGAACAGCCCGAAGAAGATCGGCATGCCCCACATCGCGAGTCGACGCAGCGGCTCGATGACCTCCTGGTAGCGGTCCAGTTGAGAACTGAGCCGCACGTACACCGGGCGCAGCCGGTACGCGAGCTGGATGGCGACGAACAGCGGCACCGCCATTCCGAGGAAGCCCACCACGAACATCACCGCCGTGGCGATCCACTGCGTGGTGAGGACACCGGTGAAGCCCAGCTGGTCGAACCAGAGGAATTCGGTGTAGAGGGAGGCGAACACGAAGAACACCGCGATCAGGGCGGCGATGATCACCAGAGAGATGCCGAGAATACGTCGGGACGTTCGAGGCGTGGCCGGAGTCGGAGCTGAGGTCGAGGTCACCCCTCCATCCTAGGCATCGCTCACTGTGCGCAGGCTGTCATCCCGGTCACGGCGAGGTCACGGTGCCCGGTCGGGGATCAGCTGCCGGCGGTCTCGCACGTCGGCAGCGCGGCGACGTCGCCGTCGTCGGCGATCACCTCGAGCGCGGCGAGCGACTCGTCGAGCGTCGCGGTGCGGATCACCTGGAGTCCGTCCGGGACGTGCCCGACGACCTCGTCGCAGTTCGCTTCGGGCGCGAGGAAGAACTCCGCGCCGGCGTCGCGCGCACCGTACAGCTTCTGCCGGATCCCGCCGATCGGACCGACGGTGCCCGCGGCGTCGATGGTCCCGGTGCCGGCGATGTTCTCCCCACCGTTGAGCTCCCCCTCCGTGAGGGTGTCGATGATCCCCAGCGCGAACATCATCCCTGCACTGGGCCCGCCGACGTTGTCCAACTGGATGGTGACATCGATCTCGAAGTCGTAGTCCGTGCGGAGCGTGACGCCGATGAGCCAGGTCGTGACCCCGCCCTCCACGTGCTCCACCGGTGTCACCTCGACCGTCTGCTCCTCGTCATCACGCAGCACGGTGAGCGTCACGGGATCGCCCGCCGCCACCTGGATCGCCTCTCGCAGCTGCGTCGCCGAGGCCACCGGTGCGCCGTCGATCGCGGTGATCACGTCGTCGGCCTCGAGCACGCCCTGTGCCGGCGAGTCGGGGACGGCGTCGACCACCACGACCTGCGCGCCGGTGTCGTACCCGAGCTCGTTCAACGCAGCTGCGGTGGCCTCGTGCTGTGAGTCGATCATCAGCGTGGCGTTGCGCTCGTCGCGCTGCTCGGTCGTCACGCCTTCAGGGAAGACGGAGTCCAGCGGCACGACGGCGCGCGAGGAGTCCATCCAGGCCAGGGCCAGCTCGAACCAGCTCGGGGTGCGCTCACGGTTCCCCACGACCTGCACGGTGGTCAGATCCAGCGTGCCGGCCGTCTCGAACGTCTCGGCGCCGTCGACCTTGATCAGCGGAACCTCGTCGCCGTCCTTGTCGGTCGCGGTGCCGAGCGTGTCGTAGACCGGACCGGGCCGTTGGATCACATAGGGGGACGGCAGGAACGTCAGTACGACGAGGGCGACGAGCGCGACGATCAGCGCCCAGACTCCGAGTCCAGGCTTTCCAGACCGCGTTCGATCCACAGCATTCCTCCGTCGTTCGCGAGCGGCGTACACCGATCTGCCCGCATCGGGGTCGCGCGCAGAAACCTGTGACTAGCGTAGATGCCACGGCAAGAGATGTGCTGAGAGGCGAGCGACATGGCAGACAACGACCCGACCCCCGAGGACTTCCAGGAGTTCCTCCGACGGATGCTCGCGAACCAGGGCGGTGGCGACATCGACCCCGAGGCGCTGCGCGGCGCGTTCGAAGGCATGGACGGCTTCAGCCTCGACCCCGCGATGATGCAGACGATCATGTCGCAGCTCCAGGGCGCGTTCGGCGGCGACCCCTGGGAGAACGCCCTGCGTCAGGCCCTGTTCATCGCCAATCGCGACGGGCAGGGCATCAGCGGCGGATCACGCACCTCACTCGCCGATTCCTTCTCCCTCGCCAACCTGTGGCTGGGCGAGGCGACCACGATCTCGGAGCTCGCCGAATCCCCGATCGCGATGACGCGCGGCGAGTGGGTCGAGAAGACCCTTCCGGTGTGGAAGGAGATCGCCGATCCGGTGTCGACCAGCATCGCCGATGCACTGACCTCCGCGCTGGACACGCAGGTCCCCGAGGAGATGCGCGGCGTCGTCCAGGGCGCCGGAAGGCTGATGCGGGGTCTGGGCGGATCCGTGTTCGCGGCGCAGTTCGGGCAGGTGCTCGGGAACCTCTCGCTCGAGGTCGTCTCCGGTGGCGACGTGGGAATCCCTGTGCTCCCCGCCGGCACGGCGGCCGTGATCCCGCAGAACCTCACCGCTTTCGGCGAGGGCCTCGAGATCCCGGAAGACCAGATCGCGCTCTACCTCGCCACCCGGGAGCTCGCGTATGCGCGTCTCTACCGGCACGCGAAATGGCTGCACCTGCACGTGATGGCGCAGATCACGGACTTCGCCCGCGGAGTCACGGTCGACGTGGATGCCCTGGAAGACGTCGCGAGCCGGCTCGACCCGTCCGACCCGGAGGAGTTGCGTGCGGCCATCGAGGGCGGCGCACTGCTCCCCGTGCAGAGCGAGGCCCAGCGCGAGGCGCTGACCCGGCTGGAGAACCTCATCGCGACGATCGACGGGTGGGTGGACGTGGTGACCGCACAGGCGACATCGCGGCTCCCCGACGGTGCGCGCATCGCGGAAGCAGCCCGCCGGAGGCGCGCGGTGGGCGGCCCCGCGGAGGACGCGCTCGGCGCACTCGTCGGGCTCAAGCTTCGTCCGCGGCGGATGCGGGAGGCGTCGGCGATGTGGCAGGCCGTGACGGACGCCGTGGGTATCGGTGCACGGGACTCGCTGTGGGACTACCCCGACCTGATGCCGACAGCCGAAGACATCGACGACCCCCGGGCGCTCGTGGCGCGACTGCAGGCCGCGGAGCGCGGTGAGCAGCCGGTCGCCGACGAGTTCGACGAGGCGCTGGCGCGGCTGCTCGACGGCGACGACTTCGCGGAGGACAAGCCCGAGGACAGCGACGGCGACGACGCTGCCCCGGAAGGCGACCGACCCGTCTGACCGACGCGGCGCGGACGGAACCGAGAAGTCGCACTTCTCCTCCCCCGTCATGCGAATCGCAGGGAGTTCTCCACCGAAGCGGCGGAGTGGCGATCGCCGTGCGCGTGCCCCCTCCAGAATCGGAGGGATGCCGCTCACTCCCCCGATCCTCACGCGCGTGGACCCGAACGCGCCACTGCTGTGGCGCGACGAATGCACGCTCCAGCTCGGCTACGACAGTGCCCTGAGCTTCGATGCGGTCGCCCCCTGGGTGGAGCGCCTCCTCAGCCGCTTGCGCTCGTCCTTCCGCCGGGGATCGTTCGACGTGATCGCCCATGCCGCCGGCGCCCCGCGCGAAGAGGCTCGCGCCCTGCTCGCCCGGGTGGAACCGCTCCTGATCGATGAGCCAGCCGCGGCCCGCCCCGCCTGGGTCGAGAGCATCGGCATCACCGACGGCAGGTGCGAATACCGCGTGCGGGAGTCGCTCGTGGACGAGGGCATCACCCTCGTCGATCCTGCTCAGCCACCCGCTGTCGCCGTCGTGCTCGTGCGAGGTGCCGCCGCCGCTCTGCCGTTCGCCCGCTTCCTCCGTGACGACATCCCGCACCTTCCCGTGTCGTTCGAACCGGGACGCGTGACGGTCGGCCCCCTCGTCATCCCCGGAGCGTCCGCGTGCCTCGCCTGCCGGGACGCACACGCCACGGATCTCGACCCGGCCTGGCCCCTGCTGCACGCACAGCTGATCGGTCGCGATCCCGGGCCGATCCGCGCGGTGCAGGTCGCCGAGGCCGGACGGATCGCCGCAGTGCTCCTGGGGGAACATCCGGCTTCGGAGAGCCGTATCGCGCAGGTCAGCGCCGACGGCTCGATCGGGTGGCATTCGGTGAGGTTTCACGAAGAATGCCGGTGCCGCGAGCCGTGGTCCCCATCTCAGCGAGGAACCTCGACGGAGACCGCTCTCCCCGCCCCGCCGTTCTCGCCCACGACAGCGACAGCGTCCTCGCGGCGCGCGTGACACCGACGTAGGCCAGGCGCCGCTCCTCATCGACCGATTCGAAGCTCGTCGCGTAGGAGATCGGCAACGACCCCTCGGCCCACCCAGCGAGGTGCACGTGGGGCCACTCGAGGCCCTTCGCCGCATGCAGGGTCGATAGGGTCACCGTGCGCATCGTGGGCTCGTGCTGGTCTTTCGCGCGGGCCATGAGCGCGTCGCTGAAGCTGCGCAGATCCGCCTCGGGACCGGCATCCTCCGCGAGGCGCAGGATGGCACGACGCGCCTCCCATCCGCCGCGCTGCGCACCGCCCGCAGCCGGCGGCTCCTCCGTGAGACCGAGCTCGCGCAGGACCCGCTGGACCGCGGGGAGGAACCCGTGCTCGGAGGGAGCCACGGCCGCCGCCCGCAGCGCCAGGATGGCCTGACGCACCTCCGGCATCGCGAAGAAGCGAGTACCACCCAGCACCGTCGTCGCGATGCCCTCGGCCGCGAGCGCCTGCTGCAGGACCGCGGACTGGGCGTGCGCGCGGTAGAGGACGGCGATCTCCGAGGGCGATGCCCCTGCGGCGAGCTGAGCCGAGATCGAGGCCGCTATCCCCGCGGCCTCCTCGCTCTCGGAGTCGTACGCGGTCACGGTGGGTGCATCGGCCGTGAACTGCTCGCGCGCGGGCACGAGCTCGAGCGCACCGGGACGTCCGTGCATCAGCGCGTTCGCCACGGTCAGGATCGGCGCCTGGGAACGATAGTTCGTCTCCAACCGCACCACTGTGGCGTCGGGGTGACGACGCTCGAACTCGAGCAGGAAGCGCTGGTCGGCGCCGGCGAAGGAATAGATCGTCTGGCTGGCGTCTCCGACCACACAGATGTCGTGCCGATCTCCCAGCCAGAGTTCGAGCAGCCGGTTCTGCAGCGGTGAGACGTCTTGGAACTCGTCGACCGTGAAGTGCCGGTACTGCTCGTGGACGGATGCGGCGACCCGCGGCTCCGTCTCCAGCATCCCCGCGCAGGCGAGGAGCACGTCTTCGAAATCGAGCTGACGGCGGTCGTCCTTCAATGCCTCGTACCCGCGCATCAGTTCGATGAGCTGACCGGTGTCCACTCCGCTGATCGGACGGTCGAGCGCCGCATACTGGTCGATCGAGAGCATCGAGACCTTGCGCCACTCGATCTCGGAGGCGATGTCGCGGAGAGTCGCGGTGCTGGGCCGCAACCGGATCGCATCGGCCGCCTGCCCCAGCATCCGTACCTTGTTGTCGATGATCGACGGAGCGGGCGAACCCGCGAGCGTCGGCCAGAAGAAATTCAGTTGCGCGAGCGCGGTCGCGTGAAACGTCCGAGCGGCGACTCCCTCGACGCCGAGCGCCCGCAGACGCCCCCTCAGCTCGCCGGCGGCCTTGGCCGTGAACGTGACCGCCATGACGCGGGAGGGCGAATACGCCCCGGTATCGACGCCGTGGGCGATGCGATGCGTGATGACGCGCGTCTTCCCCGTGCCTGCGCCCGCGAGCACGGCCACGGGTCCGCGCAGGACCGATGCTGCCGCTCGCTGCCGCTCGTCGAGGGCATCGAGTGCGCTCACGCGCGCTCCTCGTACCAGTCGACGATCAGCGCGCGGGCGATCGACGCGGGCCCGGGGAGGCCCACCGGCCCCCGCCCTGCCAGCGCGGAGCCGATCTCCGCACGGGAGAACCAGCGCACGTCGATGATCTCCTCGCCATCGGCGAGCGCAGCGGACTCCTCGTCCACGACGGCCCGGAAGCCGACCATGAGGGAACGCGGGAACGGCCAAGCCTGCGAGGAGACGTACCGCAGCGACGACAGCCGCACGCCCGACTCCTCCTCGATCTCCCGGTGCACGGTCGACTCGAGCGACTCCCCTGCCTCCGTGAACCCGGCGAAGCAGGAGTACATGCGGCCGCCCCAGTTCGCGTTCGCTCCGAGCAGCAGCCGCTCGCCGTCACGGCTCTCGACCGCGACGATCACCGCCGGGTCGGTGCGGGGGAAGTGCTCGCGAGCGCACACCAGGCACCGTCGTGACCACCCCGCCTGCCGCAGCTCCGTTCCGCCCCCGCATGTCGGGCAGAACGGCGCATCGCGGAGCCAGCCGGCGAGGGCGATGGCGCCGATGAGGAGTTCGGACTCCTGATCGTCGATACGGCCGCCGAGGTCGCGGAGTCCGAGCCAGATCTCATCCGGCGCCGCGTCGAGGGAATCGGTCTCCGGAGGGGCTGCGGCGAGGAGCACCACGGCACCATCGGAATCCCGTCCGAGCAGAGCCCAGGTGGCTTCGACGACGGCCGAGGGACGAACCCGCAGCAACGTCGAATCGACCACCCGGACGCGCCCTTCACGGACGACGATCACGCGGGTGGCGGGGTCTTCTCGGAGGCGTTCGAGGACGTCCGCCTCATCGCGGAGTTCGGCTGCACGGTCGAGAGACGGGCGCTGACTGGTCATCGACTCCCTCTTTCACGGGCGTGGCGGAGGCGGGACCGCCCCTGAGCCGACCTACCCTGGGGGCATGGGACGCTCTCCTTTCACTCTAGCCGCGGCAGTGACCGCTGCACTGCCCGGGGCGGAGGTCACGGGGGCGCGCCGTCTGAGCGCCGATGGCGATGGACGGTTCGACTCGGCGATCGCCACTCTCACCGACGGCCGTGAGCTCGCGATCCGCGTCGCCGACGATGACGAGACAGCGCGGGAACTGGCTGCCGAAGCGCTCGCCCTGCGCGCGCTGACCGACGGGGCACGCGCCATGCTCCCCTTCCGTGCCCCGGCCTACATCGGCGAGACTCGGCTCGGCGAGGGACGTGCTCTCGTCACCGAACTCCTCCCCGGATTCCAGATCGAGGCGGCCATGGTGCCCGCCGGTCGCGGCGCGGCGGAGTCCATGGGCGCCTCGATCGCCGCCGTCCATGGCCTGCCCACCTCGGTCGTGCGCGGTGCTGGTCTCGCCACGCGCAGCGCCGAGGAGAGCCGCGCAGAGCTGGAGCGCCTGGTCGACACCGCGGCCGCCACCGGCCGCGTCCCCGCGCGCCTCACCGTGCGGTGGCGTGACGCCGTGGCCGACGATGAGCTGTGGCGCTTCGAATCCACCGTCGTCCTGGGCGGCGTGCAGGCGACCTCCTTCCTGTTCGACGATCACCCCGAGCGCGGCCCCGAGGTGGTCGGCGTGGTCGGCTGGCACGGCCTCTCGGTAGGAGACCCTGCCCTCGACCTCTCCTGGTTGTCCGCTGCACCGGACGCCGCCGAAGACGTCCAGCGCGCGTATTCTCACGCGATCGACCGGGCGCCGGACGCCGGCCTCGAGGTGCGCGCCCGTCTTCTCGCCGAGCTGGAGTTCGCCCGCTGGCTCGTCCACGGCGACGCGATGCATCGACCCGACATCGTCGATGATGCGGCGTCACTGCTGGAGGCACTCGCCGAGGGACTGCGTACCGACGACCTCGCCATCATCGACGCCCGAGGAGTCGGCGTCGATTCCGCACTCGATGCTCTCGACCGCGTGCCGAAGGACGCCGTCGCCGAGGTCGACACGTCGATGCACACCGATGCGTACAACCCCGAGGAGCTGTGGGCGGACTCGGCGGACGGGGAAGACGGGGAAGCCGCGGTGACCGCGTCCTCCGCCGAACCGACCGCGACCGTGCCCGGCGAGCGCGTCGACGACGCTGACCGTCGTGCCGGGATGCTGGATGTCGAGACCGAAGACCTCTCCGGGGTCGCGAGCCTGTTCGCCGGGACGAGCGGTCCGGCCGGCGCGCGCGCGGACTCCCACCCGCGTCCCCCGCGCTCCGACGACGAGTACGGCGATTTCGACGAGAACGACTCGGACGAGGCTCAGCGGGCGGCGCGCGCGGCACTCCAGCGCTGGAAGAGTTCTTCCTCGGAGTAGACCCGGTCGCCGCGGATGATCAGGTCATCCGCCACGTAGTACAGCGCGACGTCGATCGCTTCCAGCGGCACGTCGTACCGCCGGTGGTATGCGAGTCGATAGAGCGCGAGCTGCAGCATCCGCTCGTCGCGCTCCTTCGCCGTGCGCGGAGCCCTGCCCGTCTTCCAGTCCACGATCTCGATGCGGTCACCGCGATCGGCACGCCGGTACACGGCATCGAGCTTGCAGATGACGATGTGTGCCGCTCCCGCATCGACGTCCGGCAACCCGGCGCCGAGGGCGAAGTCGATCTCGATCTCCACCGCGATCGGCTGCAGCGGGCCCCACTCACTGCGCTCGAACGTCGCCTGGAGGACCGCGAGATCAGCGGCATCCGCCGATGCCCCCGGCGCGTCGATCGCCGCCGTCGCTCCGACCGCAAGCTCCGGGGCGACCTCGTCTTCGTCCACCTCCCAAAGCGCCTCGTCCACACGCGTGCCGACGCCGACGAGTTCGGATCTCTGTTCCACCCACGCATGGAAGAGGGTGCCGAGGCGGGTCTGTCGGTACGGTCTCTCCGGCATCGGCCGGACGATCGACGACAGCGTGCCGGAGAAATCCGTCACGTAGTCCTTGAACCGCGATGCCGGCACACGGGTCGGGGCCTCGGCGTCGTTCCCGCGTTGCCGGGCGGCACGTTCGGCCAACAATCGCGTGAGCTCGATCGACGGCTCGGCGGCACCGACACGGACCGCCTCGTCGACGGCCCTCGCTGCCGCCGAGACGGTCGCGCGCCGGGCACCCAGCGGGTCGAGCGGCCAATGCAGGGTCGATCCGGGACCGTCGTAGGGGTTGTCGTCGGCGTCCACCGGCGCGATCGGCTCGACTCCCAACACGTCCATCGCCTCGACCAGGTACGGGCTCGGTGTCCGAGGCGCTTTCTGGCCCGCCCAATGCGCGCCGCTGAGCAGGAGATCGGTCCGCGCACGCGTCACTGCGACGTAGGCGAGACGCCGCTCCTCCTGCTGCTGATACGCCCGGTACGCGTCTTTGAAGCGCTTGAGCGCGCCGCCCTGCGGATTCGCCTTCGTGGCGCCGCCTGACAACGAGGCCTGGGCGAGCTTCTGCCTCTTCTGCGGATCCGCCTCCTCCCCCATCGCCTCGACGGGGTCCCACTCGAAGCGCGGGAGCGCATCCCGATCACCGCGGAGGGCGAACGGAACCACGCCGAAGCCGAACCACCCCGAGGTGTCGGAGACACGGCTGGGGAGCTCGTCGACCACGAGACGCACGACGGCGACCGCATCCCATTCCAGGCCCTTCGAGCCGTGGATGGTCAGCAGCTGCACGACACCCGGCTCCGGAGGCTCAGGGCGCGGCATCAGCTCGTCGGTGCTCTCGGCCTTGTCGAGCCACGCCAACAGGCTCCCGATGCTCCCCCGCTCGTCGGCCGCGAGGAAGGCCCGCACCTCGTCCGTGAACGCCCGCAGTTGCGTGGCGGCGATCCGGGCCGGCCCTCGTGTCTCGTTGGCGGCCAGTTCGATGTCGAGTCGGAGCTCGAGTTCGATGAGACGGATCAGTTCCGGGATCGGTTGCGACGCCGCCCGCCGGAGCCGTTCCAGCATCTCCCCTGCGGCACGGACGCGTGCGCGTCCATCCGGGCTGATCGTCTCGAGCAGACGGTAGTCGTCACGCACCGCGCGCACCACGTCGACCGCGTCGACGATGGACACCGCCTCATCGGCACCGCGCGAGGAACGCAACCGCGCGCGCACCTCTTCCGGCAGCGGTGCCAACGCGGTGTCCCGCTCCGAGAGCGCGCGACCGAGGTCGTAGAGGGCGGCCATGTCGGCGACCCCCACCCCGAAGCGGGGTCCCGTGAGGAGGCGGATCAGGGCGGACCCCGCCGTGGGGTCGTGCACGACCCGGAGTGTCGAGACGACATCGACCACCTCGGGAGTCGCGAGCAGCCCGCCCAGGCCGAGGATGCGGTGCGGGATGCCCCGCGCGGCGAGCGCAGCCGCGAAAGTCTGCATGTGACGCTTCGACCGGAACAGGATCGCACCGGTGTGCGGACGCAGACCCTGCGCAGCGCCGACCCCGCGCGCCTCATGCTCTTCCCTCCGCGCGGCGAACCAATCCGCGACGGCGGAGGCCTCGTCATCGACCGTGAACGCGTACTCGACGGACACCGTGCCGTCCCCCGCTCCGGGACGAGGCTCGAGGGGCGGCACGTCGAGTCCCGGCCGCTGCAGGGGTTCGAGCACACGGTTGGCGATGCCGAGGATGCCGCGGTCGTTGCGCCAGCTCGTCATGAGGCTGTAGGTCTGCGCCGTTCCGGTGCTCGAGAACGTCCGCGAGAAGGCGTAGAGGTTGTCGGCGCTCGCACCGCGCCAGCCGTAGATGGACTGGTGGGGGTCGCCGACCGCCATCACCGCGGAGTCCCGGAAGAGTTCGGCGAGGAAGCGGGTCTGGATGACCGACGTGTCCTGGTACTCGTCGAGCAGCACGACACGATGCTGCTCCCGAAGCTCGTCGCGCACGTCGGGCGCGGACTCGACGATGTCATATGCACCACCCACCTGATCGGCGAAGTCGAGCACGCCGCGGCGCTCCTTCTCGGCCATGTAGTCACGCACCAGACGGGAGAGCGTCGGCAGGCTGAGCAGGTTCACGGCCGCCTTCTCCACGTCGGCATTGCCCCGGTAGGGCGCGAAGGCGAGTGCCTGGTCCCGCGCGATCCGTTCTGCCACCTCCAGGTCGACTCGATGGTCGAGGGTGTCACCGGCGAGGCGCTGGACCGCGTCGATGATCGTGCCGAGCGCGAAGTCGATGTTCTCCAGCTCAGGAAGATCGCTGCGGAGCACGACCTCACGGGCCAGCATCCAGGAGGCGGCCTGGCTGAGCATGGCCACGTCGGGATCACGGCCGATGCGCGCAGCATGTTCGCGGACGATCCCGTCGGCGAAGGCGTTGTAGGTCGACACCCGCGGACGGATCATCACGTCTTCCGCCGCGCGGGGAATCGCAGGGTCCCACCCGGTGCCGTGATGAGCGGCGAGCTCGTCGAGGACATGCCTGCGCACCACCTCGCGCTGCCGCCCCTCGGCGGACTCCTCGACCCGGCGAAGGGAGCCGTCGGCCACGATCTGCGCCAGATGGGGCAGCAGGCCCCGGTGGCCGTACTCGTCGATGACCGCCAAGCGGTGGCCTATCCGTTCGGCGAGTTCTCCCGCGGCCTTGCGGGTGAAGGTGAGCCCGAGGATCTCGTCACGTCGTACGTGTCCGTTCGCGACGAGCCACACCACTCGCCCGGACATGGTCTCGGTCTTACCGCTGCCGGCTCCGGCGACGACGAGCGCCGGCTCCGGGGGCGCCTCGATCACCCGCTGCTGCGCGGGTGTGGGCGGAGGCTGTCCGAGCGCGGCCGCGATGTCGGTCGCCGAGATCCCCTCGCCGCCGCTCCACCCGGTCATGCGCTCACCGCCGGGACGGTGTGGATGCGGCACGGATGCACGCGGCGCTGGGTGTCGGCGCAGTGCGACTCGACCTGCGCCGTGAAGCTCGACGCCGACATGCCACGGGCGGCATCCGAGACGCGGCGCAGGAAGGCCGTCCGCGATTCGTCGCTGAGCGTGTGCTGATGCGCGATGCGGTACTCGCTCTTGGCAAGCGTCTTGGAGACGATCACGAGACGCGCCCCGGCCAACGAACCCGGCGGAGCGTCCTCCACCAGGCCCTGCTGGACGGCGACCTGATAGGCCGCGAGCTGCGCGTGCTCGCGCACACCGGGATCCGACTCGGGGTCGTTCTTCCCGGTCTTCAGATCGACCACCACGATGCGGCCGTCCGGGCCGCCAGACATCCGTTCCCAGCCGCGTCCGCGTGCGGCGCCGTGCTCGCCCGCATCCGGCGGATACGCCTCGACGCGATCGATGTACCCGTGGATGATCGCCTGGTTCGCGCGGTCCTCCCCGACGGGATGCACGGCGGGCACCGCGTGCGCATCGCCCTCAGCCACCACGTCGACGGCGAAACGGAACTCCACCTCGCTGCCGAGGACCCGCCCGCCTTCGCGGCGCACCTCGCCGAGATACGTATGCAGGCGCCCGACGAGCAGATCGGCGCGTCGACGCTCCTTGCGGCCGATCCACTCGGTCTCGAAGTCGAGTTCCGGCCAACGCTCCGCGACGATCGCACGCATCTGCTCGACATCGCCGTCGGGCACCCGCTCCATCGCCTCGTGCACGATCGTGCCGATCCCCGCCGTCGGCGGCATCACCGTGTCTCCGCCGAGAGCCGAGACGACCCAGTTGAGTCCGCACTCCTCGAAGGACTCCATCTTCGAGGGCGAGACCCGCGCGCCGTCGACGGCGAGATCGCGCAGTGGCGCCTGCGTGGAAGGGGCCGTGACGCCGTACCACTCGGCGGGGTCGGCGCCCGGCACGCCTTCTCGGGCGAGGACGGCGAGCTGGCCTGCCGCGTCGCGTCTGAGCGAATCCGAGTGCGCCGTGGTCAGCGTCCGTCGGTACCGGGCGACCAGCCCCCGCAAAGTGAGCGGATGCTCGGCCGATGCGTGGCGCTCCGGCGGGTGCGGGGCGGGCAGGAAGGCGAAGAACGGGCTCGGGGTGAGGTCGTCGTCATCGACCGCGGTGATCAGGAGTCGCTTCCGTGCCCGCGATACGGCTCGCACGAACAGGCGGAGCTCGTCATGCAACGCTGCCCGCCGGCGGTCCAGTACCCCGGGCGGTTCGATGCTCACGCCGGTGCGAGCGGCTTCGAGCGCATCGGCCAGACGCCAGGTCTGCAGCAGACCGCCACGGAGACGCACGTTGGGCCAGACGCCGTCCTGCACCCCGGCGACGACGACGGCGTCGAACTCCGTGCCGAGCGCCGTGGCCGGAGTCAGCAGCGTGACCTTGCCAGGACGGTCCGGGGTCGACAGGGAATCCTCGGGGACCTCGCTGTCGAGGACGTCGCGCACGAAGGCCTCGGGCTTCTCGTTCGGAGTGCGCTCGACGAAGCGCTTCGCCGCGTCGAAGAGCGAGACGAGCGCGTCGAGCGAACGGGCCGTCTCCGCTCCGGTGGGCAGCAGGGAGATCTCGCGCCACGCCACCTGCAGACGCCGACCGTCGACGGCACGAGCCTGCTCCCACACCCGCCACAGCAGATCGTGGATCGTCTCGCCCTGGTCGGCGGCACGCGCCACCGCCTCGATCGTCTCCGCGAAGCGCTCGGCGGAGCGGGATTCCGGCGAGTCGATGAGCGTCAGGTGGCTGGGGTTCGCCATCGCCTGGCGCAGCAGCTCGCGCGCAGGCGTCGACCCGCCCTGTGCGAGTTCGATGTGCCGGAGGCGGGCGCGGAGACGGCGGAGCCCGATCGCGTCCATCCCCCCGAACGGGGTGCGCAGTGCCTCCTCCAGCGCCTCCGGGGTGCGCTCCTCGACCGGCGTCAACGCGAGGCGCACGATGCCGACGATGTCACGCACGATCCCTTCGCTCCCGAGCGGACGCTGCACACCGGCGGCGCGCGTGGGGACCTCCCTGGCCGCGAGCTCGGTCTCCAGCGTGGTCACCTGACGCGTGTCGTGAGCGATGACGGCCATCCGATCCCAGCGGATTCCCTCGGACAGATGCCAGTCGCGCATCACACCGGCGATGCGGTCCAGCTCTTCGTAGGGAGACGGGGCGACGAAGGTCGACACGTGCGCATCGACCGCCTCCGGGTCGACGGGCACCGGCGCCCGGCGATGCTCGACGCGTCCGGAGACTCCGATCGCCTGTGTGACGGTGCGAGTCAAGGCGGTGAGCGCCGGATGCTGCCGGTGCGCGCCGTCGAGCACATGCACCTCGCCGACGGCACCGGCGAGCTGCGCGAAGAGCTCCGGGCTCGCGCCACGGAACGACCCGGATGAGATATCGGGATCGCCGAACGCCAGCACCGCGATGCCCCGCCCCCGCAGCGCTCTGACGACATCGATCCCTCCGCGGGTGAGCTCCTGTGCGTCATCGATCAGCACGACGCGCAACGGCGCGAGCGGGCCGAGCGTCGCCGCCTCGGCCGAGCGCAGGATGGCAGCTGCCTCGCTGAGCAGGTCCGCGGCGTCGCGGTGCGCGGAACGCAGAGCGTCGAGTACCGTCCGGTACTCGACGAGGAACTCCGCGGCTGCCACCCACACGTCGTTCCCCGAGGCGCGGAGCTCGTCCGGGCGGGCCCCGATCTCGGTGCACTCCGCGAGGAACGCGCGGAGCTCCGAACGGAATCCCTTCGACGCGCGCACCGAGCCGCTGAGCGCGTCCGGCCAGGGGATGCGACCGTCTTCGGTGTCACCGGCGAGCAGATCCGCGATGATGCGGTCCTGGTCGGCTCCGGTGAGCAGCGCAGGCGGCTCCGCTCCCTCGCGCACCATCGCCCCCCGGACCAGCTGGAAGGCGAAGGAGCCGAGCGACCGCGCCAACGGCCCCGGGGTCGCCTGCCCGATGCGGACACCGATCCGGTCACGCAGTGCGGTTGCGGCCTGGCGGCTCGGCGTGAGTGCCAGCACCTGCTCGGGTCGCAGATCGGCCGCATCGAGCAGGTGCACGACGCGGTCGACGAGCGTTCGCGTCTTTCCTGTTCCCGGCGCCCCGATGATGACACCGGAGGCGAACGGCTCGGCAGCGATCACAGCTCGCTGCGCGGCATCCGGTGTCATGCCCTCCACGCTATCCGGACGCGGGGACATCGTCGTGCGCGCCTGCACGCGACACCCTCGCGACCCGCCACCGCCGACCTGTGCGCTCACGGCGAAACCGACGCCGGGTGCCGATCCCGCCCGATGCCCGCGGGGTAGAGTTGGGCCAGTCCCCGAACTTCAAGGAGCACGCGTGGAAATCCGCATCGGCATCATCAACACCGGCCGCGAACTGAGCTTCGACACCGGCGTGAGCGCAGACGAGGTCCGCACCCAGGTCACCTCGGCGCTGGAGCAGAACGCCACGCACGTGAGCTTCGCCGATGTGAAGGGCAACTCCTACATCGTCCCCACGGCGAACCTCGCCTACATCGAACTGGGCACCGAGGAATCGCGTCGCGTCGGCTTCGTCGCCTGAGCAGACGATGTACATCCTGCTCGCACTGATCGGCGCGTGTGCCCTGGGCATCGCGGTGCATTTCCTGATCTCCGGGCGCGAGCTGCGCGGAGTGGCGCTCGCGCCCGCCGTCGCGACAGCGGTCTCGGCGATCACCTACACGGGTCTGCAGTGGGCCGGCGTCGGTGAGGACAGCATCTGGCTGTGGCTCGCGAGCGTGCTCGGTGCTCCCGTCGTCGCCGCGCTGGTGACGGTGGCGATCACCGGGATGCGCAAGCGGTCCGATGCCCATGCCAAGGCGGCACTCGGCATCTGACGGGCAACCTAGGACGCGAGGCCCATCGCATCCATCCGGCGCGCGTGCGCGCCCATGAGTTCGGTGTAGACCGGCTCGACGCGCTCGTCGTCGACCTGGAGCAGCTCCGGCCGCAGTGCGGAACGGCAGACCAGGATGGTGTCACCGACGAGGCGCCGCGCCCACATCGACAGCAGGGACCGCCACTCCTCATCGCTCTCGATCGTCTCCTGGATGATCGCGACGATCTCATGGCCGGCGTCGTCTTCGCGGAGGATCTCCGCCACCCGACGACCGGTCTCGCCGTAGCTCGACGCGAGCGCGAGGTAGAAGTCGTCGAGCATCCCGGCGGTGATGTACACGGCGAGGAGCGTCTCCCGCGGTCGCGCACCGATGGTCTTGCGTCGGAAAGCGTCGAGGTTCTCGCGGAACGGCAGCATCACCTGCGTGGGGTCGCCACCGCGCTCGGCGATGACCTCCACGATCCCGCGATGCTTCGTCAACGCCGCCCCGGCCGCACGCGACAGGGACTCCTTCTCGGAAAGCTCGGGGGTCGCCCGGATGAGCCTGGTGAGCGTCTCGAAGTAGCCCAGCTGCAGGTACGCGGCCTGACCGAGGAACCGATCGAGCTCGGGGGCGAGTTCGGCGAAGTCGACCCTCGTCGCATCGCTCTGCTCGCCTCGGCTGCGCAGGGTGAGGATTCGCCGTGGCGCGTCATCGCGCTGCCAGAACCACTTAACCACGAGGTCTTCCTCCTGAGTCCACCACGAGATTCACAATACCCGCGCCGGGCCCTCCTTCCTGGTCCGCACCACCCCTCCGGTAGGCTGGGCGTGTCCCCGCCGTCGGAGCGGGGCCCCGCGCCTGTGGCACAAGAGACGGCGTGGATCCGTTTACGTGGCGATCCCCCAGGGTCGCCGGACAGGCAATCTGAATAAAGTGACAACTTTCGCCGATCTCGGCATCGATCAGGACATCGTCGACGCACTCGCGGCCAAGGGCATCATCGATGCCTTCCCGATCCAGGAGCAGACCATCCCCCTCGGCCTTCCGGGGCAGGACATCATCGGCCAGGCGAAGACCGGAACGGGAAAGACCTTCGGGTTCGGCATCCCCGTCGTCCAGCGCCTCGGCAAGGACCCGGAGCACGGCGTCAAAGCACTCATCGTCGTCCCCACCCGCGAGCTCGCCGTGCAGGTCTACGAAGACATCGACCTGCTCACCAGCAACCGCTCCACCAGCGTCGTCGCCATCTACGGAGGCAAGGCGTACGAGGGTCAGATCGACCAGCTCAAGGCGGGCGCGCAGATCGTGGTCGGCACACCCGGCCGCCTGATCGACCTCGCGGGCCAGCGCCTGCTCGACCTCTCCAACGCGACGGAGGTCGTGCTCGACGAGGCCGACAAGATGCTCGACCTCGGCTTCCTCGCCGACATCGAGAAGATCTTCCAGAAGGTCCCGGCCGTCCGCCACACGCAGCTGTTCTCGGCGACCATGCCCGGCCCGATCGTGGCCCTCGCCCGCCGCTTCATGTCGAACCCGATCCACATCCGCGCCAACGACCCCGACGAGGGCCTCACCCAGGCCAACATCAAGCACCTCGTCTACCGCGCGCACTCGATGGACAAGGACGAGATCATCGCTCGCATCCTGCAGGCCGAGGGCCGCGGCAAGACCGTGATCTTCACGCGCACCAAGCGCGCGGCGCAGCGCCTCGTCGACGAGCTCAACGACCGCGGCTTCAACGTCGGCGGCGTGCACGGCGACATGGGGCAGGACCAGCGCGAGCGCTCGATGGCCGCATTCAAGGCAGGCAAGCGTGACGTTCTCGTCGCGACCGACGTGGCCGCCCGCGGCATCGACGTCGACGACGTGACGCACGTCATCAACCACACCATCCCCGACGAGGACAAGACGTACCTGCACCGCGCCGGCCGCACGGGGCGTGCGGGCAAGACCGGCATCGCCGTCACTTTCGTCGACTGGGAGGACCTGCACAAGTGGGCCCTCATCAACCGGGCGCTCGAGTTCGGTCAGCCGGAGCCTGTCGAGACCTACTCGTCGAGCCCCCACCTGTACGAAGACCTGGACATCCCGCAGGGCACGAAGGGCCGCCTGGTGTCGGCGCCGAAGACCGAATCCGTCAAGACCGAGCGCACCCGTCGGCCCGAGCGTGCCGCGGACGCCGCCGCGGAAGGCACCGACGAGACCGGGACGCGTCGCCGTCGCCGCCGTCGCAACAGCGCGACTCCGGTCGGCTCGACCTTCACCGAAGGCGCGTCGGGGGCCACCACCGGCGAAGGACAGTCCGCTCCGGCCGCAGACCGCAGCGCCGAGGGCGCCGGCACCCACGACGGGGCGGGCAAGGAGCACCACGACGGCAAGCCCGCGCCGGCGCGCCGTCGCCGTCGCCGCCGTGGAGGTTCCGGCGCAGGCGCAGCGCCGGTCACCGGAGCCTGACGCCTCGACCTCTCAGAAGGGCGCGTGCCGGGGACGAAGTCCGCAGCACGCGCCCTTCGTCGCCGCCGCTCAGCGAAGAGAGGCCGCCCGCTCCCCGTGGAGGATCGCCGCAGGAACCTGCGGCGGATAGACCCACGCGACCAGCACGACCGAGATGATCATGAGCAGGAACCACGAACTCAGCTTGCTCGCCGAGACCGGCTGCCATCCCGCCGCCTGATCGGGGTATGCCCATGCTCCTGCCCAGGTGCCGATGTTCTCCGCCAGGTAGATGAAGACGGCGACTCCGACGAACACGACGAGCAGCGGGACCGGATCGTCCGACGCCAGATACGCGCGTGCATCACCGTCGGCAGCCACAGCACGATGACCGCGGCCAGCAGGATCCACCGCGCATCCCACCACCAATGGTGCGCGAAGAAGTTCACGTAGATCGCGATCGCGAGGATCGCCGTCATCCACCGCTGCGGGTATCGCGTGAAGCCGAGGTCGAAGAGCCGGTAGACGCGCACCATGTAGGAGCCGACAGCGGCATACATGAACCCGCTGAACAGCGGTACTCCGCCGATGCGCAGGAAACCGTCCGCGGCATACGCCCAGGAGCCGACATCGGTCTTGAACAGCTCCATCACGGTTCCGGTGAGGTGGAACAGGACGATCACCCACAGCTCTCGTCCGCTCTCCCAACGGAACACGAGCATGGCCACCTGGATGAGCACGGCGGCGATGGTGAGGGCATCGTTGCGCGCGAGCGCCGCATCCGGCGGGTACCAGAACCGTGCCGCGACGATCACGAGCAACAGCGTGGCCCCGAACACGCACGCCCATGCCTGCTTGACCACGAACACCGCGAACTCGATCAGGCCGGCGCGGAAGCCGCTCGTCGGGGCGCCGAGGAGCAGGCGGTGGGCCCACGCATCGACACGGCGTTCCACGGACGTCGCTCGTTGCATGCTCGGAATGTAGCGCTCCCGGTCGACAGGTCACCGGGAGTATCCCGACAGTATCCCGACCGTCAGGGGAAGCGCGGGGCGATGCCGGTGCCCTGCGCCAGGAGGCGGGCGACCATCTCGTCGGACGTCGTGTTCTCCCCCGGACGGTTCGGCTTGCCGCTGCCGTGATAGTCGCTGGACCCTGTGACGATGAGGTCGTGCTTCTGCGCCAGCTCGCGCAGCATCCGCTTGCCCGCTTCGGTGTTCTCGCGGTGATCGACCTCGAAGCCGCCGAGTCCGGCCGCGATCAGCCGCTCGATGTACGGGATGGGCATCATCCGGTCGCGACCCGCGGTGACCGGGTGGGCGATGATCGCCACTCCCCCGGCTTGCGTGATCAGTCGCACCGCGGTCAGCGGGTCCGGGGCGTAGTGCGGTTCGTAGTATCCCTCGCGCGGATGCAGGATCCCGTCGAACGCCTCCGTGCGATCGCGCACGATGCCCCTCGCCACGAGAGCGTCCGCGATGTGAGGGCGCCCGACCGTCGCATCCAGAGCCGTCTGCGCGACCACGTCATCCCAGTGCAGGTCGTAGTCCCGTCCGATGTTGCGCACGATCCGCTCCGCGCGCCCGATCCGATCCCCGCGGATGCGATCGGTCTCGGCCTGCAGAGCCGGGTCTCCGGGATCGAAGAGGTAGCCGAGCACGTGCACGCTGCGCCACTCGTGCTTCGCCGACAGCTCCATCCCGGGGATGAACGTCATGCCGAGCGCGACGGCGGCGTCACCGGCCTCATCCCACCCGGTGGAGCGATCGTGATCGGTGAGCGCCACGGTGCGGATCCCGTGCGCGTGCGCCTGCCTGATGACCTCGGCCGGCGCCTCCGTCCCGTCGGACTGGTTGGAGTGCAGGTGCAGGTCGGCGGGACCGGCGAACCCGGCGGACGGAGAGGCCATCCTCCGAGCGTACCGAGGGCGACGGCCGGTGGGCGCGGAGGCACACGGAAGCGGATGTCGGGGCAGGGACTTCACAGGCGGCGCTCCTAGGCTTGAGGGGATGTTTCGACTACTGGGGATCCTCTTCACCGTCCTGCTCGCGATCGCGACGGCGATCGTCGTGTGGCCGCAGTTCTTCCGTCTCGAGCAGACCTATCCGTTCGCGCAGCTGGTGTCCGCGCGCGGCCTGGTCCTCGGCGGATTCCTGGTGATCGCCGTGCTCGCGCTCCTGCTGCTCTTCGCCCGCCCTCTGCGCGGATTCGCCGCGTCGGTCCTCATCGTCGCGCTGCTGGGTGCGGGGGCGACCGGCGTCATCGGAGCGACCCGCGGCTTCGGCACCACCGAGCTCCCCCAGAAGACGGAGAGCAGCATCCGGGTGCTGACCTGGAACACGGCGGGCGAAGCCGTGTCCGCCGAGGTGATCGCCCAGCAGATCCTCGCTCAGGGCGCCGATGTCGTGGCCCTGCCGGAGACGACCGAGGACGTCGGCGAGCGCATCGCGATCATGTTGCGCGAGCAGGGGCATCCGATGTGGGTCCACCACGTGCAGTTCCGCCCCGATGTCCCCAACGGCCCCCAGTCCTGGCACACCACGGTGCTGGTGGCCCCCGACCTCGGCGAGTACTCGGTGATCGAATCCTCGAAGGACGGCAGCAGCAACACGGGCTCCGTGCCGAGTGTCGTGCTGATGCCGGTCGACGGCTCCGGACCCACGATCGTCGCCGTGCACGCCGTCGCTCCCCGTGTGGAAGAGATGCAGCAGTGGCAGAGCGATCTGCAGTGGATCGCCGATCAGTGTCCGCAGGGCGACTTCATCCTGGCCGGAGACTTCAATGCGACGATCGATCACATGGCGCCCCTCGGAGTGGACGGTGGTGACATCGGATACTGCCGCGATGTCGCGTCGCGCACCGGCAACGGTCTCGCGGGAACCTGGCCGAGCTCGCTCCCGCCCCTCGCCGGGGCGCCGATCGATCACGTGATGGCCTCGCCGAACTGGACACCGACGGGCTCGGTCGTCCTCGGTGATGCCGGGGGCAGCGACCACCGTGCGCTCGTCGTCCAGCTGGAGCCGGCCGGCTGAACTCCCGCAACCCGCCCTGCAGGTGACAGACTGGAGGGATGAGCACCGGAGAACGCGACACGATCGCAGAAGCCACCGTCGAAGCGTCTGTCGAGAACAGCAACACGAACCGCAAGCAGCCTTTCCCGCAGGGGTTCCTCGACACCATCTCGACGGGATGGGCCGAGCGTCCGGAAACCCTTCCCGCTCCGCGTGCGCAGGCACCGTACGCCGCTGTCCGTCGGGCCGCGGTCTCTGCTGCCTTCCCGGGGAAGCGTCTCGTCATCCCCGCAGGATCGCTCAAGCAGCGCAGCAACGACACCGACTACGTCTTCCGGGCCCACTCCGCCTTCGCCCACCTCACGGGATGGGCCGCGGATGCCGAGCCCGACTCGGTCCTGGTCTTCGCGCCGACCGACACGGGGCACGACGTCACCCTCTTCTTCCGCGAGCGCGCCGACCGCACCACGACGGAGTTCTACGCCGACGCCACGATCGGTGAGTTCTGGATCGGCCCACGCCCGTCCCTGGACGGTGTCGCGGCCGACCTGGAGATCGCGACCGCCCATCTCCACGAGCTCGAGGCCGTGGAGGGAGAGCTCGTGCTCGACGAGGACGAGACCCTCACCCGTTTCGTGTCCGAGCTGCGCCTCATCAAGGACGAGTTCGAGATCGCCGAGATGCGCCGTGCCATCGAGATCACCGCGAACGGCTTCGACGACATCGTCCGCGAGCTTCCGTCCGCCGTCGCGCACGCCCGCGGCGAACGTGTCGTGGAGGGTGTCTTCCACCGCCGCGCCCGTGAAGACGGCAACGGCGAGGGCTACGACACGATCGCGGCGTCCGGTCCGCACGCCTGCTACCTGCACTGGACCCGCAACGACGGCACCGTGGCCCCGGGCGATCTGATCCTCGTCGACGCCGGTGTCGAAGCCGACAGCCTGTACACGGCGGACATCACCCGTACGCTGCCCGTCTCGGGAACCTTCACCGAGGTGCAGCGCCGGGTGTATGAGACCGTGCGCGAGGCCGCCGACGCCGCATTCGCCGCTGCACGGGTGGGCGTCCGTTTCCGCGACGTGCATGCGGCCGCCATGAAGGTCATCGCCGCACGCACCGCGGAGTGGGGCCTGCTGCCGGTGACCGCTGACGAGGCGATCGACGCGGACAAGGGCGGCCAGCACCGTCGGTACATGGTGCACGGCACCTCCCACCACCTCGGCATCGACGTGCATGACTGCGCCCAGGCGCGGCGCGAGATGTACTACGACGGCGTCCTGACGCCCGGCATGGTGTTCACGATCGAGCCCGGGCTGTACTTCCAGATCGATGACCTGACGGTGCCCGCAGAGCTCCGTGGCATCGGCGTGCGGATCGAGGACGACATCCTGATGACCGAGGACGGCCCCGTGAACCTCTCGGCCGATATCCCCCGCACGGCCGACGAGGTCGAAGCATGGATCGCCCGGCTCCAGAGCTGACCTCGGCGGATGCACGACGGTGAGCTCGCGCTCGAGACCGAGGTCGCGGCACGGCTGATCACGCGCCGCTTCCCCGAGCTGCGCCGAGAGGAGCTGCGACCGGTCTCGTCCACCGGGACGGTCAACAGGATCATCCGGGTGGGCGACGGCCTTGTCGCCCGCTTCCCGCGCCTCGCGGCATCGGAGCCCACTCTCGCGCGTGAGGCCGCGGCGCTCGATGAGTTGGCCGCAGCGAGTCCGTTCCCCGCCCCGCGCTCCTACGGGATCGCTGCCGCGTCGGAAGAGTTCTACTCGGCCTGGGCCGTCCAGTCCTGGATCGACGGCGAGCCGCCGGGCCCCGTGCGTGCTGCCGCGTCGGAAGCCTTCGCTCACGATCTGGTCGTCCTCATCCGTGCACTGCGCGCGGTCGACGTGCGCGGACGGGTGTTCGACGGGAACGGCCGCGGCGGGAGACTCGGCGACCACGATGAGTGGGTCTCGGAGTGTCTGTCGCGGAGCGCGCACCTGATCGACGTGGCACGCACCGCGAAGCTCTGGGCGGCCCTGTGCGCGCTTCCGCCCGCCGACGCTCCGCTGATGTGCCACCGCGACCTCACGCCGTTCAACCTCCTGGTCATCGAGCGCGACGACGAGGTCCGGCTGGCGGGCGTGCTCGACGGCGGGGACTTCGGACCTGCGGACCCTGCGCTCGACCTCGTCGCCGCCTGGCACCTCCTCGATGCCCCGACACGACGCCTCGTCCGCGACGGTGTCTCCGCCGGCGAGGCCGAGTGGCAGCGGGGTGCCGGGTGGGCCCTGCAACAGGCGCTGGGCCTCGGGTGGTACTACGAGAAGTCGAACCCGCGGATGAGCGCGCTGGGGATCTCCACCGTCCGCCGCGTGCTCGCGGACCCCGAGCTGTCGATGCTCGTCGGCTGAGAGTCAGTCGACAGCATGTCCGAGGGCGAACTCGGCCACGATCGGGGCGAGCGACGCACCGATCTGCTCTGCGGGGAGTTTGCGGCCCTTCACCTCGAACGTGTGCCCGCCGCCCTCGATCCAGACGATCCGGGCTTCTCGACAGGTCGCGACAGCCTGTTCGAACTGCGAGATCGGCTGGATGAAGGGATCGTTCGTCCCCTCCACGAAGAGCTGTGGCACGGTGATCGCGGGCAGGTGCTCGACCCGCGGCTTCTCCGGCCGACCTGGCGGATGAAGGGGATAGCCGAGATAGACGAGTCCGTCCACCCGTAAACCCTCCGCGACCGCCATCGATGCCATGCGTCCGCCGTAGGACTTCCCCGTCGCCCAGATCGTCGCCGCGGGGTCTGATGTGCGCGCGAACGTCGTGACCGCGTTCCAGGTGGCGATCGCATGCGCGGCCGGCCCCGGCATCCGCCGCCCCTGCTGCACGTACGGGAAGTTGAAGCGCAGTGTCGAGAAGCCGATCGCGCGGAGTGCCTCGACGTAGCCGGTGAGGAAGGGATGGTCCTTTCCCGTTCCCGCGCCGTGGGCGACGATCACCGTCGCCCCGTTGTCGCCGCGCGTCCAGTCGGCCGACACGACGGTGGTTCCGTTCGGCAGCGCGACCTGGATCTCGACCATCAGGAGGAACGTCCGGGGATCGTCGTCACGCCCGCTCGCCCGGGGCGTCTTCTGCACCCGGCGTCGCGTCGGGCTCGATCGGTGCGGGCGTCCCGGGCTCGGGCGTGGGCGTACCCGGCTCCGGATCGGCGGCCGGTTCGGCAACGGGGTCTGCCGGCCGCGGCGGGATCACGGGCTCCTCGGGTGCCGGCGCCGTCGCGCCAGGCGTGATCCGTTCTCCGTATCGCGGCGGCTCGTCGAGGTTCACGGGAGGCCGGACCGGAGCGACGCGCGTCGCTCCGAGAACGTCGCGAGCCTTGGCGAGCGAGGCGGCCTGGACGGTGACCTCGTAGTGATCCGCCGCGAACTGCGTGACGCTCGCGAAGTCGCGACGACGCCGGACGATCGCGTAGGTCACGAGACTCAGGAGCATCCCGACCGCGACGCCGATGAGGACGAAGCCGACGAAGAGCTGGATCGGGACCTCCGGGTTGCCGAGCACGAGGATCGCGGAGAGGAACAGGCCGATCAGGACACCGTTGATGGCGCCGGAGCGGGCGGCAGCGGCGTATCCGAGCTTGCCGGTCACGCGCTCGACCGTCCGCACGCTCTGCCCGACGATCGCGATGTCCCGTGCTGGGACCTCCCCGGCGATCAGCTTCGAGACGGTCTTCTGTGCGTTCTCGTAGTCGCGCGTGGAAGCGACGATCTCGCCGGTCTCCGAGCTGTTCGCGGGGCGGTTCAGCATACTCATCCGACTATTCTTCCACGCGCACCGTCAGACCGCCCGAGGCGCGGCCATCCCGCCGATGACCGGGCCCGCCGACTACTCTGGAGGGGTGAGCACACAACGGGTTTTCGCCGCGCGCCTAGCCGGGTGCGCCGTCTTCGATCCCGTCGGCGACCGGCTCGGCAAGGTCCGGGACGTCGTCGTGGTGTACCGAAGTACCGCGGCACCCCGCGTGATCGGTCTCGTGGTCGAGATCCCCGGACGACGACACGTGTTCCTCTCGATCGGCCGCGTCACATCGATCCGCTCCGGTCAGGTCATCACCACCGGACTCATCAACGTGCGACGCTTCTCTCCGCGGGCCGGCGAGGTGCGGGTGCTCGCGGAGCTGCTCGGAAGACGCGTCAGCTTCTCCGACGGCAGCGGTACCGCCGTGATCGAGGATGTGGCGATCGAGCCCAATCGCCTCGGGGAATGGGCCATCAGTCAGCTCTTCCTGCGTCGGCCGAAGACCAGCGCCTCTCCCTTCGCGAAGGGGCCCACGACGTTCGCCGCGTGGAACGAGGTCGCCGAGGAACGCGCGCCGGGCGAATCCCAGTCCGCCGAACAGCTCGTCGCTTCGTACTCCGAGCTGCATGCCGCCGACCTCGCGAACACTCTTCTCGATCTGCCGCAGCAGCGGATGATCGAGGTCGCCGAGGAGCTCTCGGACGACCGCCTCGCCGATGCCCTCGAGGAGATGCCCGAGGACGAGCAGGTGCACATCCTCGACCGGCTCGGCGACGAGCGCGCGGCCGACATCCTCGACCAGATGGAGCCGGATGATGCCGCCGACCTGCTCGCCCAGCTCACCCCGGACCGCCTGGAGCAGCTCCTCGAACTGATGGAGCCCGAGGAGGCCGAGGACGTCAGGATGCTGCTGCGCTACGGCCCGGACACCGCCGGCGGTCTGATGACCCCGGAACCCATCATCCTGTCGGCCGATGCGACCGTCGCCGAGGCCCTGGCTCTGATCCGGCGCCACGAGCTGCACCCGGCGCTGGCCGCGGCCGTGTTCGTGACACTCCCCCCGTTCGAGACGCCCACCGGTCGCCTGCTCGGGCTCGTGCACTTCCAGCGGATGCTGCGCTATCCCCCGCATGAACGACTCGGAGCGATCCTCGATGACAGCCTCGAGCCCGTTCCCGTCACCGCGTCGGCGGCCGAAGTGGCGCGTCTGCTGGCGAGCTACGACCTCGTCTCGTTGCCGGTGATCGACGCAGCCCATCGGCTCGTCGGCGCCATCAGCATCGACGACGTGCTCGACTATCTCCTCCCCGATGACTGGCGTTCACAGGACAGCGACGACATCGCCGCCGCTGCGAAGGAGACGAGCTGATGGCCCGCGAGTCGCGTCTGGACGCGCCGGGACGCAGCACGGCCCGCCCGCGCACCACCTCTCGCGACCGCTTCGGAAGGTTCACCGAGTGGGTCGCGCGGGCGATGGGGACGCCGGCGTTCCTCGTGATCCTCAGCCTGTTCTGCGTGGTCTGGATCGTCTGGAACACCCTGATGCCCGAGCATCTGCGTTTCGATGATGCCGCGCTCGGGTTCACGGCCCTGACGCTCATGCTCTCGTTGCAGGCCTCCTATGCCGCACCGCTGATCCTGCTCGCGCAGAACCGCCAGGACGACCGCGACCGGGTGCAGATCGAGCAGGACCGCCAGCGCGCCGAGCGCAACCTCGCCGACACCGAATACCTGGCCCGCGAGATCGTGGCACTGCGCATGGCGCTCGAGGAGCGCAACTCGCAGACCGTGACCCGAGACGTGCTGCGCCAGGAGCTGAAGACCCTGCTCGCCGAACTCGAGGACACCGACGACAGGGCATCGGGGGGCGCCGCATCGTGACCGAGGCCGACCTCGTCCGCACCGCGGTCTCCGCCGTGACGGACCCGGAGTTGCGTCGACCGATCGGCGAGCTCGACATGGTGCGCGACATCTCCGTCGACGGTGCCCACGCCCAGGTCGGCATCGTGCTGACGATCGTGGGTTGCCCCGCCGCGGCCCGAATCGAAGCCGACGTGCGACAGGCCGCGGCGTCCGTCCCCGGCATCGCTGACGTCGACGTCGAGGTGGGCGTGATGACCCCCGCCGAACGCAAGGCGCTGACCGAGAAGCTGCGCGACGGTCGCCCGGCACGGCACATGCCGTTCGGCCCCGACTCCCTCACCCGCGTGATCCTCGTCTCGAGCGGCAAGGGCGGAGTGGGCAAGTCGACGGTCACCGCCAACCTCGCGGTCGCCCTCGCCGACCAGGGACTCTCGGTCGGACTCGTCGATGCCGACGTGCACGGCTTCTCCATCCCCGGCCTCCTCGGGATCCCGGCCGGGACGCAGCCGACCCGCATCGACGACCTGATGCTGCCACCGGTGGCCCACGGCGTGAAGACGATCTCGATCGGGATGTTCCTGCGCGACGGCGAGTCTGTCGTGGCCTGGCGGGGGCCGATGCTGCATCGCACCGTGTCCCAGTTCCTCACCGACGTCTTCTTCGGCGACCTCGATGTGCTCCTCATCGACATGCCGCCCGGCACGGGCGACATCGCCATCTCGATCGGACAGCTGCTCCCGCACGCCGAAGTCCTCGTCGTGACGACTCCGCAGACCGCTGCCTCCGACGTGGCGATCCGCAGCGGTCTCGTGGCACGGCAGACCGGTCAACAGGTGATCGGCGTGGTCGAGAACATGGCCGCGTACACGCTCCCCGACGGAACCGTGCTGGACCTGTTCGGGTCGGGCGGAGGAGCGGCCGTCGCCGATGCGCTCTCCGAACCGGACGAGGTCGTCCCGCTGCTGGCCTCGATCCCCCTGAGCCCTGCGCTGCGCCAGAGCGGAGACGCCGGCGCGCCCCTCGTCTCGGGGGCAGCCACGGATGCCGCCGCCACCGCGATCCACGACCTCGCTCGCGCGCTCACCCGGCGGGGACGCGGCCTCTCCGGCCGTTCGCTGCCGATGACCGTCGGCGGACCACGCAAGGAAGAGTGACCGATGCCTCCCCGCTCCCTGACGATCGACGAGGGGCTACTGCAGCGGATGGCTCGCGATGCGGCGATCTACTCGCTGACCCGGCCGGCTGCCATCGTCATGTGGGTCGCACTCGCCGGCGCGCTGACGCTCAGCATCCTGAATCTGAGCACCCCCCTGCCCGCGGGCGCAGAACCGCCGTTCGGCGCGGGCTGGATGCCGCTGCTGATCATCGGTCTCGCGGTGTTCGCCGTCGTGATGTCGGTGTCGTCCGCCCGCCAGGCCGTGCGGACGGCGATGCCCGTCGAGACCGTGGTGTGGGCACAGCTCGAAGACGACGTGCTGAGGCTGGGCAGCGGTAGGAGACAGTCGGAGATCGCCTACGGGACGTTCCAGAGCATGCGCGTGGGCAGGGATGCGGTGCTGCTCAAGGTGCGTGGGACGAGCGCGGCGACCGCCATCCCCCGTGCCCTGCTCAGCGACGCGGACATCGCGACCCTGCGCTCACGGATCTCCTGAGAGCCCCTTCGCGCCTGAAGGTCAGGTGGCCTCGGGATCGAACGGGGGGCGGTTCGTCGCGCTGAACTCCTGCGGGGCGGCGCGGGGGGCGATGGGCTCGGCGATCGTCTCCTTGGCCTGTACCGGCGTCGCCGACTGCGGCTCCTCGAACAGGGCGTCGCGGATGATCCGACGCGGGTCGTACTGACGGGGGTCGAGCTTTCGCCAGTCGACGTCGTCGATCTCGGGCCCCATCTCCTGGCGCATCCGACTCTTGGTGTCGCGAAGGTATTCGCCGGCCTTGCGGACCATGCGGGAGAAGCTCTCGGCGGCCCGCGGAAGACGCTCAGGACCGATGATCAGCACCGCGATGAGGCCGATCAGCAGCATCTTCTCGAAGGTGAGCCCGAACGTCATCTCTACAGGCTACCGCCGCGCCTGCGGTCCCCGCGCGCGACGAGCGAATACGCTGGAGGGAATCACCGGGCAGGCAGGGAGAACAGGCCATGAGCGAGCACGACGCGAACGCGCGTTTCCTTCGCGAGTCCATCGTGGAGCCGGACTCCATCGCCCGCGCTCGGGCACATGCGGTCGAGCTGGGCGCGATGCCGGTCAGCACGGTCGTCGGCTCCCAGATCGCCGTGCTCGCCGCCGCGACGGGTGCGCGGTCGATCGTCGAGATCGGCACCGGTGCCGGTGTCTCCGGCCTCTGGCTCCTGCGCGGTGCCCCCCAAGCTGTGCTCACCACGATCGACAACGAGCCCGAGCACCTCGCAGCCGCACGTCAGGCGTTCGCCGATGCGAGGGTCCCCTCCACGAGGGTCCGTTTCATCACGGGACGCGCCATCGACGTGCTGCCTCGGATGAACGAGGCCTCCTATGACATCGTGCTGGTCGACGCCGACCCCGAGCACATCATCGAGTACGTCGAACACGGGCTTCGTCTCGCCCGCACCGGCGGCCTGGTACTGGTCCCCCGCGTCCTCGCCGGCGGCCGCGTCGCCGATCCCGTCCAGCGCGACGAGATCACGTCCGCCTACCGTTCCCTGGTGCAGGAGACGCAGGAATCGTCGGCTGTCCTCGCGACCGTATCCCCTGCCGCCGAAGGCCTGCTGCAGCTCATCAGCCTCCCCGAGCGCGACTGAGCCCTCCGCACGGATCGCTCCCGAAGAGTCCGGAATCGACGAAGGGCGGTGGATCCGAGGATCCACCGCCCTTCCGGATCCGCGGACGCGGATCCGAGATCGATCAGGCCGGTGCCACGACGGCGGCCAGCACGTCGTGAAGCTCCTTGGCCTCTGCGTCGTTCACGGAGACGACCAGTCGGCCGCCGCCTTCGAGTGGAACACGCACGATGATGAGTCGTCCTTCTTTCACGGCCTCCATGGGTCCGTCTCCGGTCCTCGGCTTCATCGCTGCCATCGTGGCTCCCTTTCCTCCGGTGGTATGGGATGAGTTTATCGGGTGTCACCGGGAGCTGGAGGTCACCGAGCAACAATTGGGTCGAGCTTCACGATCACGGCACCTGCCAGAACGTGTTCCCGAGCGCATACATGTGGTAGATCCAGAACCACTGACCGACGAGACACACCGCGAGGATCCCGAGCCTCCAACGCCGTGAGCGCGGGACGGCGACCGCACCCCACATCGGGCTGAGCGGCAGGAGCAGACGGAAGGTGCTCGACTGGGGGAAGAACACCGCGAGCAGGTAGAGCAGGTAACTCGCGCTCCACAGCCGCAGGTCTCCGCCGAGCGCACGGACCTGCGGGGAGTACAGCAGCGTGGCCGCGAGCCCGACGACCAGCAGCGCCAGTGCGATCGGCCCCCACCACTGCGGAAGCCCCCAGAAACCGAACCAGAACTGCGCTGCCTGGACCCAGCCTTCGAACGGGACGAAACCGTCGACACCACCGACGATCCAGTGGCGACGCCATGCGAGTTCGGTGGCGAGGTAGGCGCCGGGGTCGCCGGTGACGATGCCGGCGATCACCTGCCAGGCGAAGCCGGTCACGCTCGCCAGCGCACCGAGCGCGAGAATGTGCGCGATCTCGCGACCGGACAGCGGATCCTCCTTCCGACGAACCCATCGCATGATCCCGTGCAGCCCCAGGTAGAGGGCGAAGGCGAGTACACCGGGGCGGGTGAAGGCCATCACCGGGATGAGCACGTAGAGCCAGGAGTAGCGGTGCGCGGCGGTCGCGTCGAGTGCGAGGAACAGCAGCAGGAGGAAAAGGGTCTCGGCGTAGCCGACCTGGAACATGGCCGCGATGGGCCCGGCGGCGAAGAAGACGACCGCCCAGGTCGCCGCGCCGCTTCCGATGCGGTCACGGAGCAGGCGGTGCAGGGCGAGGCAGGCGAGGTACCCGGCGACGAACGAGATCACGAGAGCGCCGACGCCCCACGAGCCGAACAGGAACCCGACCGTCTTGGCCGCATAGGCGAACACCGGCATGAACGCCCAGGCGTTCTCGGCGACCTCCCCGGAGTCGGTCAGGGGGAGGTCGGTCGGATACCCGTTCTCGGCGACGAGCCAATACCACTGGGCGTCCCAACCGAGGATGAAGTCGACGACGCCCGCGTCTGCACCGAACCGAGAGGCCCCGGTCGACAGGGAGCCCGCCACGAGGAAGAAGGCGGTGGTGACCACCCGCGCACCGAGATAGATGAAGGCGATGCGCAGTGCGAGCGGTGTCTGCGCCCACCGGCGAGCCGCACTCAGCGCGAAGCGAGCCATACGCGCAGGCCCCGCTCCACGGCGTCGATCTGCGCGAGCGGCACGCGCTCCTCGTCGTGGTGCGCGAGGTGCGGGTCGCCCGGGCCGTAGTTCACCGCGGGGATACCGAGGGCCGAGAACCGGGCGACATCCGTCCATCCGTACTTCGGTCGCGGCTCCGCGCCGACAGCAGCCACGAACTGCTTCGCGATCTCGGCGTCGAGCCCGGGGCGCGCACCCTCGGCGGCGTCCGTGATCTCGATGTCGAAGCCCGCGAGAACCCCGCGGAGATGGGACTCGGCGTCCGCAGCCGACTTGTTGGGAGCGAAACGGTAGTTGACCTCGACCTCGCAGGCATCGGGGATGACGTTCCCCGCGACGCCACCCGCGATGCGCACGGCGCTCAGGCTCTCACGGTAGAGCAACCCTTCGACCAGCACCTCCTTGGCGCGATACTCCGCCAGCCGGGTGAGGATGGGCGCGGCACTGTGGATCGCGTTCTCGCCGATCCAGGCGCGGGCACTGTGTGCTCGCACGCCGGTCGTCCGGACGAGCGCTCGGAGGGTGCCGTTGCAGCCCCCCTCCACCTCACCGTTGGACGGCTCTCCGAGGATCGCGAAGTCCGCCTGGAACAGATCGGGACGAACGGCCGCGAGCAGCCCGAGACCGTTCTTGGAGGCTTCGATCTCCTCGTTGTCGTACCACATCCAGGTGATGTCGACGGCGGGAGCGGTGAGCTCGGCCGCGAGTTTCAGCTGCACCGCGGTGCCGGCCTTCATGTCGACCGTGCCGCGTCCCCACAGGTAGGGCACTCCGTCGATCTCGATGTCCCGCGTCGGGAGGTTCGCATTGATCGGCACGGTGTCGATGTGACCGGCGATCGCGACGCGCTGCGCACGGCCGAGGTCGGTGCGGGCGACGATCGTGTTCCCGTGCCGGAAGACCTCGAGATGGGCCAACGGCGAGATCGCGGCCTCGATCGCATCGGCCAGGGTCTTCTCGTCGCCGGAGACGCTCGGGATGTCGCAGATCGCACGAGTGAGTTCGACGGAGGACGCGGTCAGATCGAGCACCATGCGTCCAGCCTACTTACCTCGTCATGCGTGAAGTCGTCGCCGGCCGGGCGCGATAGCGTGGAGGGATGAGCGACGCACGCACGGTATGGGGTATCGGACTGACCACGATCGCCGGGGACGGCACGGTTCTCGATGCCTGGTACCCGGAGGTGCGACGCGGGGAGCCCGTCGCGGATGAGGCGGCCGTCGCCGCACTCGAACCCCTCGTCGGACGCGACGAGCGACGAGACGTCACGGTCGAGGTCGTGCAGCTGCAGATCGACCTCGACGAAGGCCCCGCCTCCACCGCCGACGCGTATCTGCGTCTGCACGCGCTCTCGCACCTCGTGGCGCGTCCCAACGAGCTGAACCTCGACGGCATCTTCGGGCACCTGCCCAACGTCGCCTGGACGAACGCCGGACCGGTGCACCCCGACGTCGCCGCGCGTCGTCGTCCGCACCTCCAGCGCGCGGGCATCCAGGTGCAGGGGCTGGACAAGTTCCCCCGTCTGACCGACTACGTCCAGCCGTCCGGCGTGCGCATCGCCGACGCGTCCCGCGTGCGCCTCGGCGCCTACCTCTCCCCCGGCACGACGGTGATGCACGAGGGCTTCGTCAACTTCAACGCCGGCACTCTCGGTGCCTCGATGGTCGAAGGGCGCATCTCGCAGGGCGTCGTCGTCGGGGACGGCAGCGACATCGGCGGTGGCTCCTCCATCATGGGCACCCTCTCGGGCGGCGGCACGCACCGGGTGTCGATCGGAGCGCGCACGCTCCTCGGCGCCAACGCCGGCATCGGCATCTCGCTCGGCGATGACTGCATCGTCGAAGCGGGTCTCTACGTGACAGCCGGCACCAAGGTCGTGCTCGCCGACGGTCCCGCGACGCCGGATGGCGGGCGGCGGACGGTGAAGGGTGCGGAACTCTCGGGCCAGGACGGACTGCTGTTCCGCCGCAACTCGCTCAGCGGGGCGGTCGAGGCTGTGCGACGGGCGGGCGTCGGAGTGACGCTGAACGAGGCGCTGCACGCCTGATCCGCCGTCGACGACTCGCGCACGCAGCGGGCATGCAGCTGACGGCATGCCCGCGCTGATAGACTGACCTCGTTGCACGGACCGCCGGTCCCACAACATCGTCGTCGTCACGGGGTCTCCGAGGACCGAAGCGAGCGGAACTGCTCCCATCACCAGCATCAGCTGGCCTTTCGAACGGCGAATCGATGCGCAATTCCTGCGCCGTCGCCCACCTCACCCCTTATCTCGCGCCGTTCACTCGTGCGCTGACGGAGTTTCTGCATGTCTACTTTCCTTGAACTCGGCGTTCCCGCCGAGCTCGCAGCCGTTCTCGCCGACTCCGGCAAGACCGAAGCGTTCGCCATCCAGCGCGACACGCTCCCCGACTCGCTTGCCGGACGCGACCTCCTGGGCCGCGGACGCACGGGCAGTGGCAAGACCATCGCCTTCGCGCTCCCGCTCGTCGCGCGACTCGCCGCGTCCGGGGGGCAGCGCCGCGCAGGCCTGCCGCGCGGACTCGTCCTCGCTCCGACCCGAGAGCTCGCAACCCAGATCGCTGCGACGATCGCTCCTCTCGCCGAGGCCGCGGGCCTGCGCGTCACGACCGTCTTCGGCGGCGTCAGCCAGCGTCCGCAGGAGCAGGCGCTGCGTGGCGGCGTCGACATCGTGGTCGCCTGCCCCGGTCGACTCGAGGACCTCATGAAGCAGCAGGTCGTGCGCCTGAGCGCGATCGAGGTCACCGTGCTGGACGAAGCCGACCACATGGCCGACCTCGGCTTCCTCCCCGGTGTCACCCGCATCCTCACGGCGACCCCGGCCGGCGGTCAGCGCCTGCTGTTCAGCGCGACGCTCGACCGCGGCATCGACACTCTGGCCCGCCGCTTCCTCTCGAACGCGGTCAGCCACGAGGTCGATGAGGAGAGCGTGCCCGTCGGCGAGATGACGCACCGTGTGCTCGTGGTCGACTCGACCGACAACAAGACCGCGCTCGTGCGCGACCTCGCATCGGGCACCGGGCGCCGCATCCTCTTCACCCGCACCAAGCACCAGGCGAAGAAGCTCGCGAAACAGCTCACCGCCGCAGGCATCCCCGCGGTCGATCTGCACGGAAACCTCTCGCAGAACGCTCGCGAGCGCAACCTCAGCGCGTTCTCGGCGGCACCGGAGGACGGCGGCGTGCGCGTGCTCGTCGCGACCGACGTCGCTGCGCGCGGAGTGCACGTGGACAACGTGGACCTCGTGGTGCACGTCGAGCCGCCCGTGGAGCACAAGGCGTACCTGCACCGTTCCGGTCGCACGGCGCGCGCCGGAGCCGCCGGTACGGTCGTGACCGTCGTGCTGCCCGAGCAGCGTCGTGACGTCAAGGATCTGCTGCGCAAGGCCGCCATCAGCGCTCCGCTGGAGGACGTGACCACGGCGGCCGTCACCGCTCTCGTCCCCGAGCGCGCACCGCACGTGCGCCCGGCCCCGGTGCAGGCGCCGCAGCAGCAGCGTCAGTCCTCGAAGCAGCGTCCCGCGGGCGGCGAGCGGAACGGGGCGGCGAACCCGCCTTCCCGTCGTCGTCGCCGTCCCCGCTCCGGCGCATCCGGTGCCGGCCAGGGCGGAGGCTACTCCACGCAGAGCGGCCAGTCCCGTCAGGGCGGCGCCCGGGGGCGCTGACGCATCCCGCCCCACCCCTTTTCACGTCGAGGCCACCTCAGCGCGTCGACGCCCCCTCTGACAGTCGTCAGTGTGAGGGGGCGTCGGCGGGCAGAGGGGGCCTCGACCGCTTACGGCCGCGCGCGGCCGAGACTCAGCGGGTCGGGAAAGAGCGCTCCGAGGATCCGGTGTACAGCTGCTGCGGGCGGCCGATCTTGGTCTGCGGGTCGAGCTGCAGCTCACGCCACTGCGCGAGCCAGCCGGGCAGACGTCCGATCGCGAAGAGCACGGTGAACATCCGCGTGGGGAAGCCCATCGCCTTGTAGATCACACCCGTGTAGAAGTCGACGTTCGGGTACAGGCGACGCTCGCGGAAGTAGTCGTCGGCGAGCGCGAGCTCCTCGAGCTCCTTGGCCAGGTCGAGGAGGGGATCGGTGACGCCCAGCGAGGAGAGCACCTCGTCGGCCGCGTCCTTGACGAGCTTGGCGCGCGGATCGTAGTTCTTGTAGACCCGGTGCCCGAAGCCCATCAGCTTCACGCCCTCTTCCTTGTTCTTCACCCGCTCGACGAAGCGCGAAACGCTCTGACCGGAGTCACGGATCTGCCCGAGCATGGTCAGCACAGCCTCGTTCGCGCCGCCGTGAAGGGGGCCGGAGAGAGCCTGGATGCCGGCGGAGATCGATGCGAACTGGTTCGCACCGGTGGAGCCCACGAGGCGGACGGTCGAGGTCGAGGCGTTCTGCTCGTGGTCTTCGTGCAGGATGAGGAGCAGCTCGAGAGCCTTCGACATCACCGGGTTGACCTCGTACTCCTCGCTGTGCACACCGAAGTTCAGCTTCAGGAAGTTGTCCACGAAGCTCAGCGAGTTGTCGGGGTAGAGGAAGGCCTGGCCGACGCTCTTCTTGTGCGCGTACGCCGCGATCACCGGGAGCTTGGCGAGCATGCGCACCATGTTGAGTTCGACGTGCTCGGGGTTGTGCGGGTCGGTCTGACCTTCGTAGTAGGTCGAGAGCGCCGCGACCGCCGACGACAGCACCGACATCGGGTGCGCCGTGTGCGGCAGGGCGGAGAAGAAGCGCTTGAGGTCTTCGTGCAGCAGCGTGTGGCGGCGGATCTTCTCGTCGAACTCCGCGAGCTCGGATGCCGAGGGCAGTTCGCCGTAGATCAGGAGCCAGGCGACCTCGAGATAGCTGGTCGATCCCGCCAGCTGTTCGATCGGGTATCCGCGATAGCGCAGGATGCCCTTGTCGCCGTCGATGAAGGTGATCTCGGACTTCGTCGACGCGGTGTTCACGAAGCCGTAGTCGAGGCCGGTGTAGCCGGTCTGACGGGTCAGCGTCGAGAAGTCGATACTGTCGTGCCCCGCCGTGCCGCGCAGTACCGGGAATTCGGCGGTCGTCTCACCGATCGTCAGCTTCGCCGTCTGGTCTGCCGCTGCACTCACGCGGACCTCCTCCTGGTGTCCGCCCCCGCTCGTCGCGGTGGAGTCGGACATGATCTTGATCAAGTCGGAACTGGCGATCTCACGGCGCTGAGGCACCAGGTCGGGTCACGACCGAATCGCTTTTACAGCCTAGTAGGCACTCCGGCCTACTGTGACATCCGCCAAACAGACGGCCACTTCAAGGGGATAACCTACAGAGCTTCGACAGTGAGGCGTCGCGCAGCCTCGAGGATGCGCTCGGTCGGGGCGGTGAGGGCGAGCCGAACATGCTGCGCGGCGTCGGCACCGTAGAACGGCCCCGGGCCCGCGAGGATGCCGAGCTCAGCGAGCCGCTCCATCGAATCCCAGGCATCCCGTCCCTCCGTCGCCCACAGGTACAGCCCGGCTTCTGAACCATCGATACGGAAGCCGGCCGCTGCGAGCGCAGGACGCAGCGCATCCCGCCGAGCGCGATAGAGCTCCTTCTGCGCCGCGACGTGCGCGTCGTCACCGAGCGCCACCGCCATGGCGTGCTGCACCGGAGCGGGCGGCATCAGGCCGAGGTGCTTGCGCGCCGTGAGGAGGTCGCCGACCACGCGCGCACAGCCTGCGACGAACGCGGCGCGGTAACCGGCGAGGTTCGACTGCTTGCTCAAGGAATACACGCTGAGCAGATTCGCGCGGCTGCCACCGGTCACCCGCGGGTCGAGGATCGACGGAATCGGCGAGGTGGCCCATTCGCCATCCCACCCGAGTTCGGCATAGCACTCGTCGCTCGCGAGCACGGCGCCGAGCTCACGGGCGCGACGCACGGCAGCGGCGAGCTCGTCGACCGTCCAGGTGCGGCCGTCCGGGTTGCCCGGGGTGTTGATCCAGATGAGCTTCGTGCCCTCCGGCCAGTCCGCGGGGTCGTCGGCGGGGAGCGGTGTCGCGCCGACGACGCGGGCGCCGACCTCGTAGGTCGGGTACGCCACTCGGGGGTGCACGACGATGTCGCCCTCCCCCAGACCGAGCAGCGTGGGCAGCAGCGCGACGAATTCCTTGGAGCCGATCGTGGGCAGGACGTTGTCGACGCGGAGGTCGGGCACACCGCGGCGGCGCGCGTACCAGTCGACGATCGCCTCGCGCAGGGTCGGCGTGCCGACCGTCTGCGGATAGGCGTGGGCGTCGGTCGCCTCGGCGAGAGCGCGCCGGATGATGTCGGGAGTCGGATCCACCGGCGAGCCGATGGAGAGATCCACGATCCCTTCCGGGTGTCGGGCCGCACGCTCGCGGAACGGGACGACGGCATCCCAGGGGTAGTCGTCGAGGTCTCGGACGCTCACAGCGCGCGCCTACTCGCCCTGCGGCGGGAGCGCGGCCACGACCGGGTGGTCGAACGCGTAGACGCCGACCTTCGCCGCGCCTCCGGGAGATCCGATCTCGTCGAAGAACTCGACGTTGGCCTTGTAGTAGTCCTGCCACTCGTCGGGCAGGTCATCCTCGTAGTAGATGGCTTCCACCGGGCACACCGGCTCACAGGCGCCGCAGTCCACGCACTCGTCGGGATGGATGTACAGCGAGCGTTCGCCCTCGTAGATGCAGTCAACGGGGCACTCGTCGATGCAGGCTCGGTCCTTGACATCGACGCACGGGAGGGCGATCACATACGTCACCGCTCCAGTCTACGACTCGCGCGCCTCGGATTCCTGCGCGGCGGGTGCCTCCGTGCGCACGGGGGCACCCGAGAAGGAGGGCCAGGCGACGACCAGGAGCACGATTCCCGCGACGACGTACGTCCAGATCTGACCGCTCAGCGAGTCCGGCACGACCACGGACCCGCCGGGACCCACGCCGGAGATCAGCACCAGCATCCCGATCATCCCCAGTCCGGCGGCGACCGCTGCCCCTCGGTCGTGGGTGAGCGCGCGCACGGCGACGAGGATCGCTGCGCACGCGATCGCAGCGACGATCAGTCCGATCGGGACGGGCCCCCACATCACACTGTGGGCGATGGTGCCCGCCACGCCGTAGACGCCGCCCACCAGGGCCGCAGCCACCCAGGACAGCACTCTCGACAACCAGCTCACGCGCACCCGTTGAGCTTACCGGCGCCGGCGGTGTGCCGACGAGATCCGGGGTTCACGATGCGAGGCCGAAGACGCGCAGCAGGGCCGCCACCAGTGCAGCAGCCACCACGACGACGAGGAACGACTGCCGCAACCACAGGAGTCCCCCGGCGACCAGCAGAGCGGGCACACGCGCATCGACCATGATGGCCTGTCCGTCACCGAGGGTCTGCACGGCGACGAGCGCCGCGAGGAGGGCCACGGTCAGCAGATCGGAGATCCGGGCGACGCGGGGCTCTTCGAGTACCGAAGACGGCACGAGATAGCCGGCCGCCTTCATGGCGAGACAGATCACCGCCGCGAGGAGGATCGCGCTCCAGAGGCTCATGAGGGGGCCTCCGCGCCATCCAGCGGCTCGTCGGCCGGCGACACGGGTCGTCCGAGCCAGTTG
>NZ_JRKC01000051.1:0-17140 GCF_000800925.1 Microbacterium sp. ZOR0019
GAGACGGCGCCCGCGGCGGCGGCCCCTGCCGCCCCTCGCGCCCCACAGGCACCGACGGCGCAGGAGGAAGAGCCCCCGCAGCGGCGTCTGCCCCTCGCCTCGCCGCTGCCGCCGGAGCAGACCGAGACCGTCGCCGGGATGAAGGACAACGTCCTGCTCCGTGAGGCGCTCACCGAGATCGAAGCGGGGGCGACCAACGACCAGCTGCTGGGCGTGATGCGTCAGGCGCTTCAAGGGCACCTCTACATCCGCGTCAACGGAGACGCCCGCGCGCAGATCAGCGAGGGCAAGCCGCTCTCCGTGGCGGTCGTCCGCGACAACGACGACCGCCAGTTCATGCTCGCTTTCAGCTCGGCGGCCGCCGTGCGCGATTCCGTGCAGCTCGAGCCGGATCCCGCGGCCACCTCCGCCGTCGCGCAGCCCGTGACGTCGGTGCTGCAGCAGGTCGTGGCAGGAGACTTCGCGGGGCTCATCGTCGACAACGCGTCTGCACCCCACCGCGTGGTCTTCCCGACCGAGCTGTTGCAGAAGACGCTCGACCAGGCCGACGTCGACATGACCGTGAAGTCGATCCTGGCCGCTCCCCGTGCGCAGGATTCGGCTGTCAAGGTCGGAGAGGCCCTGGCGACGACGCGCATGTGGGTGGCGGTCAACGACGGCTCCGGCAGCGGTCAGGTCGGCATCGCCGAGGCCCAGACCCCCGACGGGAGACGGTTTCTGCAGCTCTTCTCGCACCCGCTCGAGGTCATCGCGCTCGGCCGGGGTGATCGTCCGCTCCCGTTCGAGCCCATGCAGCTCGCCAAGGTCCTCACGAGCCACTCCGAGATGGGCGGCGTGATCGTCGATCCTGCCGGCCCGTCGATCATCGTCGAGCGGGATGCTCTCACGCCGGTCCTGGTGCTCGCGGTCGATCTCGGCGACTGAACGCGCTCCGTCGCGGCCCCGGGCGGGCGCGGGGTTCCGTCCGTCCGAGCATCGCTCTAGGGTCGGAACATGGCCTCAGAACGTGTGACCCTGATCGTGGTCGACTCGGACGGAGAGCGTGAGGTCGCGCTCTCCAGCCCCAACCGCGTGGTGTGGCCGGACCTCGGCATCACGAAGGCCGAGCTCGCGGAGTACGTGCAGCGTGTCTCGGTGCCCTTCCTCGCGGCGAACGGGAACCGGCCGGTGTCGCTGGAGCGCTTCCGCGACGGCATCGGTCCTTCAGGGGGGCCGAAGGCGGAGGGGTTCTTCTCGAAGAACCCGCCCAAGGGCACGCCCGACTTCGTCGATGCGGTGACGGTGACCTACAACAGCGGACGCCGGCATCCGCAGATCGTGCTGAACCGCTCGAGCGCGATCGTCTGGGCGGTGCAGATGAACACGATCGTGTTCCATCCCTGGGCATCGCTCGCGACCGACGCCGACGACCCGGTCGAGCTGCGCATCGATCTGGACCCGCAGCCGGGGACGGATTTCGCGGATGCGGTGAGGGCTGCGCACACGCTGCGCGAGGTGCTGCGTGAGGCGGGCCTGGAGGCGTTCGCCAAGACCAGCGGCAACCGCGGGCTGCACGTGTTCGCGCCGATCGAGCCGACCCACGAGTTCCTCGATGTGCGCCATGCCGTCATCGCAGCGGGGCGGGAGCTGGAGCGTCGGATGCCGGATCAGGTCACGACGAACTGGTGGAAGGAGGAGCGCGGGGAGCGGATCTTCGTCGACTTCAACCAGGCGAACCGCGACCGCACGATGGCCGGTGCCTACAGTCCTCGCGCGCTGCCGGGAGCGACGGTGTCGACACCGGTGGCTTGGGACGAGCTCGACGGGCTGGATCCGCGGACGTTCACCGTGCGCACGATCCCGAAGCGCCTGGATGAGATCGGCGACCCGTGGGCGACCATGCAGGAGGCCCCGGGCCGGATCGACACGCTGCTGGCCTGGTGGGAGCGCGACAAGGAGAACGGGCTGGGGGAGCTGCCGTTTCCTCCGGAGTTCCCGAAGATGCCGGGCGAGCCGCCCCGCGTGCAGCCCAGCAAGAAGGTCGCGGCCAACTGGGACGACGACGGCACTCCCGCCGAGAAGGACTGACCGCCTTCAGCGGAGGACGTCGGCGAGGTCGTAGCCTGCGACGGTGTCGAGCTGGTCGTACGTGCACGAGCGGGCGTCGCGGTCCGGCCGCCAGCGCTCGAACTGCACGGTGTGACGGAACCGAGCGCCCTCGAGCTGGTCGTAGCGCACCTCGAGCACGCGCTCCGGGCGCAGCCGGACGAACGAGACGTCCTTGCCGCCGCTGAATCGCGAACGCTCGCCTTCCGCGGTCACCGCTGCGCCGGAATCGTCCCTCTCCACCCAGGGGTCGAGTTCCTCGACGAGCTCTTGCCGACGGGCATCGCTCCACGCCGCGACGCCGCCGACCTGGCGGAGCACACCGTCGGCTCCGTACAGTCCCACCAGCAGCGAGCCGACGCCCGAACCCGACTTGTGGACCCGGTAGCCGAGTGCGACCACATCGGCCGTGCGCGCGTGCTTGATCTTGAACAGCGTGCGCTTGCCCGGCGCGTAGGGCTGAGTGAGCGGCTTGGCGATCACCCCGTCGAGCCCGGCGCCCTCGAACTCGGCGAGCCAACGGACGGCCGCGTCCTGATCCCTCGTCGTCCGGGTGATGTGCAGCGGATGCTCCACGGAAGCCAGGAGTACCTCCAGGCGCGTTCGCCGGGACTCGAACGGCTCGGCGAGGAGGTCGTCGTCGCCGACGGCGAGCAGATCGAAGGCGATGAACATCGCCGGGGTCGAGGCGGCGAGCGTGGCGACGCGGGAAGCGGCGGGGTGGATGCGCTGACTCAGTGCCTCCCAGTCCAGGCGCTGGGACCCCTGCGGGCCGGTGGCGACGACGATCTCGCCGTCGAGCAGGCACGGACCGGGGAGCAGCTCGGGAATCGCCTCGACCAGCTCGGGGAAGTAGCGCGTGAGAGGTTTCGCTCCGCGGGAGCCGATCTCGACGGTCTCCCCGTCCCAAGCGATCAGTCCGCGGAAGCCGTCCCACTTCGGCTCGTACAGGAGCCCGCCGGGAACCTTCTCTGCAGGAGGAACCGCGGGGACGGCTTTGGCGAGCATCGGCGCGGGGATCTCGTAGCGCATGCTCCCATCCTGGTCCTCGACGGTGTGGGGCGGAAGAGCGGGCCGGTGTTCACAACTCCGCAGAAACGGGCGGCGGGTGCGGCGGTCCTCCCGTGATTCGCAGGGCCACGGGGGCAGCGCGTCCCGTTCTTGAGGAGTAGTGAGCGCGCTCAGTCGAACAGGTCGGACAGCGTCGCGGGCGAACCGGCGTCCTGCAGCGCCGTGCGGGCGGCATGCCACCCCGCCATGCCGTTGACGGACGGACCGGGAGGGGTCGAGGCGGAGGCCAGGTAGACGCCCGGCATCGGCGTGCGCCACGGCGTCGGCGAGAGGATCGGTCGGCGGAGGGCCTGACGCATGTCGAACACCCCGCCGGAGATGTCGCCGCCGATCTCTGCGGGATTGATCGCCTCGCGCGACGATGCCGGCACCGCGTGGTGGGCGAGGATGAGGTCGCGGAACCCCGGGGCGAACCGTTCGACCTGCGCGGTGATGAGATCCGTGGGGTCGAGGTCGGAGCCCGGCGGCACGTGGATGTACGCCCAGAACACGGCTTTGCCCGCGGGAGCACGGGAGTCGTCGAGCACGGACGGTTGCACGGTGAGGACGTAGGGGCGCTCGCTCACTCTTCCGGCGGCGACGGCGTTCTCGCTGGCCCACACCTCGGCCCTGGTCCCGCCGAGGTGCACGGTCGCCGCCTGCCCGACCTCGGGGTGCGTCCAGGGGGCGGGGCCGTCGAGGGCGAAGTCGACCTTCGCCGCACCGGGCCCGTAGCGGTAGGCGCCGAGGGCCCGGGCGTAGCGGGGCGGGACGTCGCGGTGCGTGAGGGCGAGCCGGGGAGACGTGTTCAGGATCAGCAGGTCTCCGCGGCGCGGGTCGCCCCAGTCCAGCGTCTCGAGGTCGGTGACCCGCACGCCGGTCTCGACGGACCCACCGTGCGCCGTGATGTCGGCGACCAGGGCATCGGCGATCCCTTGCGCACCACCGCGTGGATACGGCCAGCCTCCGGCGTGTCCCAGGGCGGCCAGCAACAGGCCCGCAGCGGCCCCCGCGAGGGAGGGGAGAGGCGCGTTGCCGTGAGCGACGGCTCCCGCCAGGAGCGCGGCCGCTTCCTCGGTGCGGAAAGCCGAGGCGGCCAGAGGAGTGCCCTGCTCCAGCATCCTGATCGCATAGCGCAGGGCGGTCAACGGATCCCGGGGGACTCGGAGCAGTTGATTGCCCGTGAAGTCCACCACACCGTCGATGTGCGCGGTCAACGGCCGGATGCGGGTGCGCCAGGCGTCGCCGTCTGCCCCGAGCGCGGTCGCCGTGCGGTCGAGGTCGCGCCAGGCGATCGCGGCCCTTCCGCCATCGAGCGGGTGTGCATAGGAGGCTTCGGGGCGGATCCAGTCCAGACGCCGTTGGAGACCGAAAGCACGGAAGAAGGGTGAGGCGAGGGCGGTCGGATGCACGGTGGAGCAGACATCGTGCCGGAACCCCGGAAGCGTCGACTCGGCCGTGCGGAGGCCGCCACCGACCGAGTCTGCCGCCTCGAGCACCCGCACCGCGTAGCCGGCGCGCGCGAGCGTCACCCCGGCGGCGAGCCCGTTGGGGCCGGAACCGATGATCGTCGCCCGCGCCATTCCGTCAGTCTGGCATGCCGCCACCGGTGAAACGGTCGAGAGCGGCCCTCCGGGCGTGCGATCCTGGAAAGGATGAAAGAAGTTCAGGGGCCGACCCCCGCAGGCACCTCCCGTCCATACCGCTCCCTCGCCGAGGCGCTGCGCGCGCACCGGATCGATCCGTCGAACCATGCGTTCATCACGGCCATCGTCGAGGCGATCGGAATCAGCTCGTTAATCGACCGTGGGCGCTACATCGAGGCGATCCGTCGAGGCGAGGGCGCGTCCCTGCACATCGGGCGCACCTACACGAACGGCTTCACCGAAGACGAGCGGATCGTGGTGGGCGCAGCCCCCCTGCGCCTGCAGCCGAGCGAGGGGCGCGCTCCGTACTTCTACGTGAGCCACCCGAGCGAGTTCATCCCGCTCGCGCCGACCCGCGCCGCCAAGCGCACGACGACTCCACGCGTCGCCGCGCCCCGCGCCGAGAAGGCACCGAAGCCCGTCGAGGAACGCGACTACGGCGTGTGCGACGAGTGCTTCATGGTGAAGACCCCGTCCGGCGGCTGCGGCTGCGGCTGACGTGAGCGTCGATGCGCACGAGGTGGGTGATCGTCCGCTGATTCGCGCGGCGGATCTCTCCGGCTCCGACGCGGACGAGGTCGGCGCCGCTGTCCGCGCCTACCTCCAGCAGACCGAGCGCGAGAAGCTCCAGCAGGGCGGCATCCTCGTCCCGGATGTTCCGATGTTGCCGGAGCACTACGTCCGCGAAGTCGAAGACCCGGCCGCTGCCTACGCCGGTCATCTGGTCCTGGTGGCGGAGCTCGCGGATCGCATCGTCGGCGTGGTCGTGCTCGCGGGGAACGACGGGTTCGCCGAGGTCAAGCGCCTGTGGGCCGTCCCCGAGGTCCGCGGTCGCGGCGTGGGGTCGGCGTTGCTCGATGCCGCCGTGCGGGCCGCGACGACTCTTCGGGCAGCCGAGGTCCGCCTGTCGGTGTGGGAGTGGCGGGAACGCGCCATGCGCCTCTATGAATCCCGCGGTTTCGTGCGCGTGCCGAGCTGGGACGCGCGCGAGCGACTCGTGTGCCTGTCCCGCCCGATCACCGGGCGCGTCTGATGCGGCCGCGACCTCCGCGCCTCAGGCGAACGCGCTCATCCCCGTGATGTCGCGGCCGAGTAGCAGGGCCTGCACGCTCTCGGTGCCCTCATAGGTGTGGATGGCCTCGATGTCGGCCATGTGCTGCATGACGCCGTTCTCGAGCAGGATGCCGTTGCCGCCGAGCAGGTCGCGGGCGGTCGAGGCGATGCGTCGCGCGGCACGCGTGTTGTGGAACTTCGCGAGCGAGGCCTGGGTCGGGCGCAGCTCGCCGGAGGTCTCGAGGTCGGCCATCCGTCGGCAGTACAGCTGCATGGCCGTGAGGTCTTCGAGCATGTGGGTGAGGCGCTCCTGGACCATCTGGAACTTCGCGAGCGGCTTTCCGAACTGCACCCGCTGCATCGCGTAGGCCAGTGCTGCCTCGTAGCAGGCCGTCGCGTGTCCGAGCGCCGACCACGCGACGCCCGAGCGGGTCGCGTACAGCACGGTCGAGGCGTCCTTGAAGCTCATGGTGCCGGGCAGGACGGCGTCCAGCGGCACCCGCACGTCGTCGAGGATGATGTGCGCTTGATGGATCGCGCGCAGCGAGGCCTTGCCCCGGATCACACTGCCGGTGTATCCGGGCGTGTCCTGCTCGACGAGGAAGCAGCGCACAGCGCCGTGCTCGGCCGTGTCCGCGTCGTCGACGCGCGCCCACACGAAGGTGATCCCGCCGGATGCGCCGTTGCCGATCCACTTCTTCGTGCCTCGGATGACCCAGGCGTCCCCGTCGCGGCGGGCCACCGTCTCGAGCGAGACCGAGTCGGAGCCGTGGTCGGGTTCGGTCAGCGCGAACGAGCCGAGAACCGAGCCGTCGGCGAGTGCCGTGAGCCATCGGTCCTGCTGGGCGGGGGAGCCGAACAGGGCGAGCGTGCGCAGCGCGAGGCCGCCCTGCACCGCGAGGATGGTGCCCAGCGACCCGTCACCGCGCGAGATCTCCATGTTCACCAGGCCCGCGGCCAGCGGCGACAGGTGCGTGAGGGCGGGATGCTGGATGCCGTCGACCACGAGGTCCATCTCGCCCATCCGACGGGCGGCGTCGAGCGGGTACTCCGCGCGGTCCCAGGCGTCCGCCATCTGCGGCGCGACCTCGTCGGTGTAGGACTTCGCGCGATCCCAGGCCGCGCGGTCGGCGGCGGGGATGTCGGCGAAGACGGCGTAGTAGTCGCTGTCCCGGCGCCCGGTGACGTCGTACGACGAGACACGCTCGCCGGGGAAGGGGGAGGCTGCAGTGCTCATGATGCTCCTTCGTGGCACCAAGTATCGTACTCCTCGATACTCGGTTTCACGACCCTCGAGCGATCAGTCGAGCTCCGACTGCAGTCTGCGCGTTACCTCGGCGATCGGCATGGACCGCGGGAATACCGCGACAACCATGTCGTCCGGCGCATCGGGGGCCGCGTCTCCCGCGACGCCGTAGCGGCGGCGGGCGTCGGCCAGCGCCGTCTGCAGCGTCGCGAGCGGCACCTTCTTGCGGCCGCGGAGCAACTGCCGCAGCACGTGATTGTGGACGGCCGTCACGAGGGCGGCGAAGCCGACGGCGTCGAGCGGGTCGACGCCGGGGAGGGCTCCGCGCAGGTACTCGTCGAACAGCCGCTCGTATCGGAAGACCGTGATGATCTCGCGCTCACGCAGCACCGGCACCTGGCGCACGATCTGGTAGCGGCGGCGTGCGAGCTCCGGGTCGTGCGCGAAATGCACGAAGACCGATTCGGAGGCCGCGCACACCGCAGCCCAGGGGTCGTCGTGCCCTTCGTCGAGGAACTCCCTGAGTTGCTCGAGCAGCACCTCGTGATCCGCGAAGACGACGTCCTCCTTGCCGCCGAACTGGCGGAAGAACGTCGATCTCGAGACACCCGCGGCCTTGGCGATCTGTTCCACCGACGTCTGATCGAACCCCTGGGCGCTGAAGAGTTCGAGCGCTGCGGCGACGACGCCCGTGCGCAGTTCTGCGGATTCGTGCATGGCGAAAGCCTAGACCTCGGCGGCCATCGGCGTCGGTGGCCGGGCGTCATAATGAGGGCGTGAGCGAACGCGGGAGAGCGGCCGGATGGTTCGAGACGCGGCGGCGCGGCACCCGTCGCTGGTGGGACGGCACGCGCTGGACCGAGCACCTCTCGGTGCGGGGGAGGGAGACGACCCTGGCGGAGGACCGCAGGGCTGTGCGCCGACAGCTGATCCTGACCGAGCTCGTGCTCGTGACCCTCCTCGTCGGTTCGATCCTCATCGCGCTGTGGACCGCGCTCCCGGTGGTCGTGGTGCGGCCGATGATCGTCGCCACCGGCGCCGCGCTGCTGCTCGTTCCGCTCGTGATCTCGCGGCAGCTCCGCCTGGTCGCGCTGCCGGCGCGGCGTCCGGGCGTGCCGACGCTCCGATGATCGACCGAGAGTCCGGGGCCGCGGGCGCGCCCAGGTCGAGGTAGTAGGCTGGGGGACTGGTCGATGTCTCGACATCGAGAGAATTACCAGACAGCAGCCCAGTGAAGGAACCACAGTGGATCTGTACGAGTACCAGGCACGAGACGTTTTCGAGAAGTACGGAGTGCCGGTCCTCGCCGGCATCGTCGCGGACACCCCGGAAGAGGTGAGGGCGGCGGCCGAGAAGATCGGTGGCGTCGTCGTCGTCAAGGCCCAGGTGAAGACCGGCGGCCGTGGCAAGGCGGGCGGCGTCAAGGTCGCCAAGACGCCCGACGAGGCGTACGAGGCAGCGAAGGCCATTCTCGGCCTCGACATCAAGGGCCACGTCGTCAAGCGCGTCATGGTCGCGCAGGGTGCGCGCATCGCCGAGGAGTACTACTTCTCCGTGCTGCTCGATCGTGCCAACCGCTCGTACCTGAGCCTCTGCTCGGTCGAGGGCGGCATGGAGATCGAAGAGCTCGCCGTCGAGCGTCCCGAGGCGCTCGCACGCGTCGAGGTCAACCCGCTCACGGGCATCGACAAGACGAAGGCCGTGGAGATCGCGCGCGCCGCGAACTTCCCGGAAGACCTGATCGAGAAGGTCTCCGATGTGTTCGTGAAGCTCTACGACGTGTACAAGGGTGAGGACGCGACCCTGGTCGAGGTCAACCCGCTGGTCCGCACCGAAGAGGGCGACATCATCGCGCTCGACGGCAAGGTCACGCTCGACGACAACGCCTCCGAGATCCGTCACCCCGAGCACGAGGCGCTCGAGGATAAGGACGCCGCTGACCCGCTCGAGGCCAAGGCCAAGGAGTCGGGCCTCAACTACGTGAAGCTCGACGGAGAGGTCGGCATCATCGGAAACGGCGCCGGACTCGTCATGTCGACCCTCGACGTGGTCGCCTACGCCGGAGAGAACCACAACGGCGTCAAGCCGGCCAACTTCCTCGACATCGGCGGCGGCGCATCGGCTGAGGTCATGGCTGCCGGCCTCGACGTCATCCTCGGCGACCCGCAGGTCAAGAGCGTGTTCGTCAACGTCTTCGGCGGCATCACGGCCTGCGACGCCGTCGCCAACGGCATCAAGGGCGCGCTCGAGACACTGGGCGCCACGGCCTCCAAGCCGCTCGTCGTGCGCCTGGACGGCAACCGCGTCGACGAGGGTCGTGCGATCCTCGCCGACTACGCGCACCCGCTTGTGACCCTGGCCGCCACCATGGACGAGGGCGCCGACAAGGCCGCCGAGCTCGCCAACGCCTGAGACTGAAGGACGAGAAGAATGTCGATCTACCTCAACAAGGACTCCAAGGTCATCGTCCAGGGCATCACCGGCGGTGAGGGCACCAAGCACACCGCGCTGATGCTCAAGGCCGGCACCCAGGTCGTCGGTGGCGTCAACGCCCGCAAGGCCGGCACCACGGTCTCGCACACCGACAAGGACGGCAATGCCGTCGAGCTCCCCGTCTTCGCCTCGGTCGCCGAGGCCATGAAGGAGACCGGCGCCGACGTGTCGATCGCCTTCGTCCCGGGAGCCTTCACGAAGGACGCGATGATCGAGGCCATCGACGCCGAGATCCCGCTGCTCGTGGTCATCACCGAGGGCGTCCCCGTCGGCGACTCCGCCGAGGCCTGGGCATACGCGCAGAGCAAGGGCAACAAGACCCGCATCATCGGGCCGAACTGCCCCGGCATCATCACCCCGGGCGAGGCGCTCGTGGGCATCACGCCGGCGAACATCACGGGCAAGGGACCGATCGGCCTCGTGTCGAAGTCGGGCACCCTGACCTACCAGATGATGTTCGAGCTGCGCGACCTGGGCTTCTCCACCGCCATCGGCATCGGCGGCGACCCGGTCATCGGGACCACGCACATCGACGCGCTCGCCGCGTTCGAGGCCGACCCCGAGACCAAGGCCATCGTCATGATCGGTGAGATCGGTGGCGACGCCGAGGAGCGCGCGGCCGACTTCATCAAGGCGAACGTCACGAAGCCGGTCGTCGGCTACGTGGCGGGCTTCACGGCTCCCGAGGGCAAGACCATGGGTCACGCCGGCGCGATCGTCTCCGGCTCGGCCGGTACCGCGCAGGCGAAGAAGGAGGCCCTCGAGGCCGCCGGTGTCAAGGTCGGCAAGACGCCGTCCGAGACCGCTGACCTGATGCGCGCGATCATCGAGTCGCTCTGATCTGAGCTACGCTTGAGCTGAAGGCCCCGGACTCCACTCCGGGGCCTTCTTTCGTGCCCGGGACCGGAAGTCCGCCGCCACGGACCGCCACAGGTCAGGTCTGGGGAGCGACGGAGTCCAGCAGGGTGTCGAGCGCGCGGTGGGCCTGACGGCGCGCGGCGGCGTCGGGATGGGCGGCCAGCCAGAGGGCGAGTTCGTTCATCGCTCCCGAGAGCACCGCCGCAAGAGGGTCCAGGAGGGCCGGAGGGATACCGGCCTCGCGCAGTCCGGCACGCAGCTCCTGCTCGGGGCCCTCGGCATCGAGTCGGCGCCACTGCTCCCACCCGAGTACCGCGGGGCCGTCGACGAGCAGGACGCGCGAGGCGGCGCCCCGGGTGATGGCGTCGAGGAAGGCGTGGCTGCCGTCGCGGAGAGCGGCGTCGGGCGCGCTGCCCGCCGTGGCGTCGACGATCGCGTCAGCGACGATCTGCTGCTGCGCGGAGGCGACGGCGGCGAACAGCAGCGGCTTCGAGGTGTAGTGGTGGTAGACGGCGCCACGGGTCACGCTCGCGGCCCGGGCGAGTTCGTCGACCGACACGGCCGCATAGCCGTGCTCGGCGAAATGTGCGGTGGCGACATCGAGGATCCGCCGTGCGGTCTCGGCGGCGTCGGCTGCGGATGCTCGGGGCATGGGTTCCTTTACGTGCGGCTTGTATGTATTCTAGCCCCACCGATACAAACACACTGCATGTAAAAGAGGTCAGGATGGACATCACGAGTTTCTACCCGGTGCTGATGGTGGACGACGTCTCCGCCGCCGCACGGTTCTATCGAGAAGAGCTCGGCTTCGAGGTGACGTTCGAGGCCGACTGGTACGTCAGTCTGCGCTTCGACGGCGGCGAGCTCGCGATCCTCGACCGCGCGCACGAGACCATTCCCGAAGGGTTCCGCGAGCCCGTGCGGGGACTCCTGCTCAACGTGGAGGTCCCGGATGCGACCGCCGAGCACGTGCGGCTGGTGGGGGAGCGGAAGCTTCCCGAGCGCCTGACGCTGCGGGACGAGGACTTCGGGCAGCGGCACTTCATCGTCGAGGCGCCCGGCGGCGTGCTGATCGACGTGATCGAGCCGATCGAGCCCGCGCCGGAGTTCGCGGCGGCCTACGCCTGACGTCCTTCCGCCTGCATGACCGGATGACACATGCATGGCCCGCGTTCCCCGCGGGGTCATGCATCCGTGCGATCCTCATGCATCCGCGGGCTGCGGGAGACCCCGGTGCGCGAAAAGCACGTGAAAAGAGGGGCGGATGCCGCAGCATCCGCCCCTCTTGTGATCTCTGCCCCGTCGTCAGATCCCGACGCCGAAGAGGGCCTCGATCGGACCACGGGCGAAGAAGATCAGGAAGCCCGCTCCGACGACCCACAGCAGCGGGCTGATCGTCTTGGCCTTGCCGGAGAACGCGTGGATGAGCACCCAGCTCACGAAGCCCGCACCGATGCCGTTGGCGATCGAGTAGGTCAGCGGCATGACGGACACGGTGAGGAACACCGGCAGCAGCACGCGGAAGTCGGAGAAGTCGATGTACCGGATCTGCGCCATCATCATGGCACCGACGATGATCAGCGCGGCTGCGGCGATCTCGGTCGGGACGATCGACGTCAACGGGGTGAGGAACATCGCGACGAGGAACACGAAGCCGGTGACGACGTTCGCGAGGCCCGTGCGTGCACCTTCGCCGATGCCGGCACCCGACTCGATGAAGACCGTGCTCGACGACGAGGAGGTCGCGCCACCTGCGATCGCGCCGACGCCCTCGACCACGAGCGCCGATTTGATGCGCGGGAAGTCACCGTTGTCGTCGGCGAGGTTCGCCTCCTTCGCGAGGCCCGTCATGGTGCCCATCGCGTCGAAGAAGTTCGTGAAGAGCAGTGTGAAGACGATCATCACGATCGCCACGAGGCTCACCTTGCTCAGGTCGAAGCTGAAGTCCACGGCACCGATCAGGCTCAGGTCGGGGACACCGACCGGCGAACCGTCGAGCGCGGGCACGGTGAGGCCCCAGCCGCCCGGGTTGACCACGTTGCCCTCATCATCGAAACCACGGGGCCCGATGTGCCAGATCGCCTCGACGATCACGGCCAGCACGGTGCCGCCGATGAGGCCGATCAGCATGCCGCCCTTGATCTTGAGGGCGACGAGGATGCCGGTGAGCAGGAGCGTGATCACGAAGAGCAGGCTCGGCACGGTCGCGACCGAGCCGTTGACACCGAGTCCGACCGGCGGCGAGGACGCACCGGTGGCCGTCACGAAACCGGAGTTCACGAAGCCGATGAACGCGATGAACAGGCCGATGCCGACGGTGATCGCGATCTTCAGCTGGAAGGGCACGGCGTCGAAGATCGCCTTGCGCAGACCGGTCGCGGCCAGCAGCACGATCACGACACCGTTGATCATCACGAGCGCCATGGCTTCCGGCCAGGTCACCTGACCCACGACCGAGAACGCCACGAAGGCGTTGATGCCCAGTCCTGCGGCGAATCCGAACGGCAGTCGTGTGACCAGCCCGAACAGGATCGTCATCACTCCGGCGGTCAGCGCGGTCGCTGCCCCCACGGCGTTGAACTCGAGCATGTTGCCGGCGACATCCGGCTTGCCGGACAGGATGATCGGGTTCAGGATCACGATGTAGGCCATCGTGACGAAGGTCACCAAGCCCCCTCGGATCTCGGTGCCGATCGTGGATCCGCGCTTGCTGATCTCGAAGAAGCGGTCGACGGCGTTCTTGGGCTCGGTGGATGCCGGGGCGGGCGGGGCAGTTGTCATCGGGAAACCTCCGGAGAAACGCTATCGTGTCGCCGACCTCACGCGCGCCCCAGGGGCTTCGTCGGGAACTCGTCGTAGTCTCGAATCGCTATGCAACGCCTCCTCGTCGCGCTCCTCGCCGCCTTCGACGCCGCCATCGCCGCGGCGGTCGGTCTCGTCGTGCTGCTCGCGCCGTTGACGCTGCTGTGGACGCTCGCCTTCGGTGTCACCGCGGACTGGGGTGCGCTCTGGCCGCTCACCGGAACGCTCTGGCAGTTCGGCCACGGGGTGCCGCTCGAGGTCACGATCCCGGATGCACTCCTGGTGGCGCTCGCCATCCCCGCGGAGGCCGCGAGCTTCGCGGTGTCGATCACTCCGCTGGCATTCCTGTTCTTCACGCTGCTCTTCGCGGCGCGTTCGGGAGACAGGGCGGCGAAGGCGGGCGCATGGCTGCTGGGGCCCCTGACCGGCACCGTGGTGTTCGCCGTCATCTCGGCCGGCGTCGCACTGACGACCCGTTTGGAAGCCGCCGCGACCTCGTTGTCCCTCGCCATCATCCTTCCCACCGCGGTCTACCTCGTGGGCGCGCTCTGCGGAGCCGTGCGCATCGCGTGGGAGGACGGGGACGGCGGCATCCTCGACCGTCTGCACGATCTGATCGACGCCCGCGAGGACTGGGCGCCGGTCCCGGTCGCGATCGTGCGCGGCGCGGCCTTCGCGCTCGTCGCCGTGGTCGGCGCCTCCGCGTTGGCTCTCGCCGTCACGACCCTGTTCCGCGGGGGCGAGGTGGTGGCGCTGTTCCAGGCGGCCCGCGTCGACGCGCTCGGGGCGACCGTGCTGACGCTTGCCCAACTCGCCTACCTGCCGACCCTGATCGTGTGGGCGGCTTCCTGGCTCGCCGGTCCCGGCTTCGCGGTCGGGTTCGGGACGGCCGTGTCGCCCGCCGGCACCCAGCTCGGTGTGGTGCCCGGCATCCCGGTGTTCGGTCTGCTGCCCGAGAACAGTTCGATCTGGATGCTGATCGTCGTGCTCCTCCCCGTCGCCGCCGGAGCCTTCGCCGGATGGGCGGTGCGCTCTCGCCTCGTGTGGGAGGGCACTCCGCTTCGGATGCCGCAGCGCGCGGTGATCGCACTCGGCATCGCCGGTGTTACCGCGGGGATCGCCGGGCTCGCCGCTGCCCTGGCGAACGGGTCGATGGGGCCGGGCCGGATGGCGGTGGTCGGACCGGCCGTGGTCCCGTTCGTCCTCGCCCTCGGCGCGGAGGTCCTCGTCGGCGCCGCAATCCTGCTGCTCTCGCCGCGGCACCGCGATGAGCTCGCGGAAGAGCGGACCGACCGGTGGATCGCCGAGATGACGGCGTACGATCCGGGGTACGCGCCCGCCGGTGCGGAGGCAGGAGTCCCCGTGGCCGGAGTGCCGGTCGACGCATCCGGGCCCGACGACACGGCACCGCTCGACGACCTCCGGCGGTTCGAACGGCCGAAGGATGAACCGGCCGATCCGCGCGACTGACCGCTTTCGCGTGGCTACGGAGGCCGGAAGAGAGCCGGTCGCGCACCCCGGTAGACTGGGCGCGTGCTCACGGTCGCCGTTCTCATCTCGGGCACCGGCTCGAACCTTCGCGCCCTCCTCGAGGCCGCTCGTCATCCCGATTTTCCCGCCAGGATCATCGTCGTGGGTGCCGACCGCGAAGCAGACGGGCTGGCCCACGCCGAGGAGTTCGGCATCCCCAGCTTCACGGTGCCCTGGCACGAGCACGAGAGTCGTGAGGCCTGGGGTGAGGAACTCGCCCGGCAGCTGGATGTCTGGAAGCCGGACCTCATCGTGCTCAGCGGACTCATGCGCCTCCTGCCGCCGACGCTCGTCGCCCGGTACTCGCCGCGCCTCATCAACACCCACCCCGCGTACCTGCCGGAGTTCCCCGGAGCGCACGGTGTGCGGGACGCGCTCGCCGCAGGGGTCTCCGAGACCGGCGCCAGTGTGATCGTCGTCGACGACGGGGTCGACACCGGGCCGATCCTGGCCCAGGAGCGCGTGCCGGTCCTCGCCGACGACACCGAGCACAGCCTGCACGAGCGCATCAAACCCGTCGAACGTCGACTGCTCATCGACGTCGTCCGCGGGATCGCCACCGGTGATCTCGCCCTGACGCCTTCTTCCTGACCTCCACCCGACGCCCCCGCACGAAGGAGCCCATCATGGCCGGCCCCCGCCACGACCCCACGCTCTACCGCGACCGCGACACCGTGCCGATCCGGCGCGCGCTCGTCTCGGTGAGCGACAAGACCGACCTGCTCGTCCTCGCCGAGGCGCTCGCCGGAGCGGGGATCGAGATCGTGTCGACCGGATCGACCGCCGCGACGATCCGTGACGCGGGTTTCACCGTCACCGACGTGGCCGCCGTCACCGGCGTCGCCGAGATGCTCGACGGCCGCGTGAAGACGCTGCACCCGAAGGTCCATGGCGGCCTGCTCGCGGACCTCCGCCTCGAGGAGCACGAGCGTCAGCTGGAGGAGCTCGACATCGCGCCGTTCGAGCTCGTCGTGGTGAACCTGTATCCGTTCGTCGAGACCGTGGCCTCGGGCGCGATCGGCGACGACGTCGTCGAGCAGATCGACATCGGTGGACCCGCCATGGTGCGCGCCGCGGCGAAGAACCACGCCAACGTCGCGATCGTCGTCTCGCCGCAGTCCTATCCCGCCATCATCTCCGCGATCGAGGCCGGCGGTACGTCCGTGGGTCAGCGCCGGGAGCTCGCTGCCCGCGCGTTCGCTCACACCGCCGCGTATGACACGGCCGTCGCCCAGTGGTTCGCCGAGGGGACGCTCACCGAGCCGGGCGACCTCCCCGCCCACCTCACCATCCAGGCCGAGCGCCTCGCGACCCTCCGGTACGGCGAGAACTCCCATCAGCGCGGCGCGATCTACACCCGCGCCGGTGGCCACGGCATCGCGCAGGCCACGCAGTTGCAGGGCAAGGAGATGTCGTACAACAACTACGTCGACGCGGATGCCGCACTGCGCGCCGCCTACGACATGATCAAGCCCGCCGTCGCGATCATCAAGCACGCCAACCCCTGCGGCATCGCGACCACCGCTCCCAACGCCCTCGACCCGATCGCCAGCGCCCACCTGCGGGCCCACGAGTGCGACCCGGTCTCGGCGTACGGCGGGGTGATCGCCGCGAACGGCACCGTGACCCTCAAGATGGCCGAGAACCTCAAGGACATCTTCACCGAGGTCATCGTCGCACCGGCGTTCGAGCCGGCCGCGCTCGAGGTGTTCAAGGCGAAGAAGAACCTGCGCCTGCTGCAGCTTCCGCAGGACTGGCGGCAGGAGCGGATGGACGTGCGTCTGGTCTCGGGCGGGCTCCTCCTCCAGGACGCCGACCGCTTCCCGGACGACATCGGCTCGGTCGCGAAGAACTGGGAGCTCGTGTCGGGTGAGCGCCCGAGCGAGGCGGAGATGGAGAACCTGATCTTCGCGTGGAAGGCCTGCCGCGCGGTGAAGTCGAACGCGATCGTGCTCGCGAAGGACAACGCCACGGTCGGTGTCGGCATGGGCCAGGTCAACCGTGTCGACTCGTGCCGCCTCGCGGTCGAGCGTGCGGGGGATAGGGCGGCCGGCTCTGTCGCCTCCTCCGACGCGTTCTTCCCGTTCGCGGATGGCGCTCAGGTGCTGATCGATGCCGGTGTCACCGCCATCGTGCAGCCGGGCGGATCGGTGCGCGACGAGGAGGTCGTGGATGCCGCGCGCAAGGCCGGCGTCACGATGTTCTTCACCGGGGAGCGTCACTTCTTCCACTGAGCGACTGTCTCCCGCCGAGACCCCCGTTCCTTGCCGAGACCCCCGCCTGCCGACGTGTGCAGGCGGGGGTCTCGGCGTTGCGCGGGGGTCTCGGCAGCACTGGAGGGACGGGGACGGGGGACGGGGACGGGGGACGGGGGAAG
>NZ_JRKC01000052.1:0-21705 GCF_000800925.1 Microbacterium sp. ZOR0019
CACCCCCACCAATGTCCCACCCCCCACCTAGTTTGTAAACGTCAGGTTCACACAACACACACAGGACAGGAAGGACACAGGTCATGGTCATGAAGATCACCGAGGAAATCGGTATCGAGACGATGCTCTATCGCTCCAGGCGAGACGGATCGCTGGTTCTCGAAATCGACACCGCGTTCGATGACGACGGCGAGGCGCTGCGGATCAACCTCAACGACGGTCTGATCTACGACGGAATGCCGGCTCACAACGACAGCGCCATCGAGACCGTGCGCAAGATCGCCACGCTCATCCTGCCGGGCCTCAACTCATCCCGACTCGACTCGGAGCAGCGAGCGCTGCTCGACAGCCTCGACGACATGGTGAACGACCACGAGCCGGAGGAGGGGTGGCAGCGATGAGCGTCGCGCTGAGGTTCACCAACGGCGGCGAGCCGACCCCTGATGAGCGCCGTGACATCGCGGCCGCTTACGGCCGGTGGACAGACGCCACCGGAGGAGACAGCAACGATGAGGAGCTGGACGCTGCGCGAGACCTGATCGAACGGCTGATGAGCTTCGCCAGCATCGAAGCCGACGAGGACGACGCCCGCGAGTGCGCCCGGTGCGGCGAGGAAGTCGGCTACCTCAGCACCCGCGACTGGTGCGACGGATGCGAGGCGTTGCCCCTCTGCGACGAGTGCGAGGAGGAGGCCACGAGCTTCTGGCCGAACCTCCTCCAGCCTGTGCAGCTGTGCGCCGGATGCGAGCACAACGCCCGCCGCAGCGGCTGGGAGCCAGGGCAATAGCCCGCCTGTCCCACCGGTAGCGACGTAGCCCCCAGGAAGCCCCCGCACACAGCGGGGGCTTCCTCGGTTCGGCGACCGGTTCCGACCTCACATTGGCTACTCGAAACCCAATGTCGGTGGCCCCTCGTAGTCTGTAAATGTCAGGTTCATAACAACAGCACGAAAGGACACATCATGACTGAGAAGAAGGTTCTGAAGGCCGAGGGAGTCGGCGAGCTGATCGGAGCGGTCACCACGCTGCTGGGATACATGCCCACGCAGTCGCTGGTCATCGCCCCGTTCGTCGGCGCTCGCTCCGAGGGTGCCATGCGGATTGACCTCCCCACCGACGCCGAGGTGTACCCGGCGGTCGTGGCCGAGGTCATGGGCCTCACCTGCCGAGTGGAGGGCGTGACCGGCTTCGCGGCCGTCATCTACACCGATGGCACCGAGTCCGAGCATGAGGGACTGGCCGCGACCCTGCTGAGTGCGGCATCGTTCGTCGGCTTGCACGTCGCGACGACGGCATTCCTCACCCCGACCTCGTGGGGCGAGTACTTCGAAGGCGAAGCGCGTCCGCTGGACACGCTTCCGGCGCTCCCCGGCCCGGATCTGATCCGCGATGGCGACCAGACCTCCAGCGCTTCCCTGCCGGTGATCGACGACGCGCTGCGGGTGCGGATCCTCAACGCTCCCCTGCCGCACCCGGAGAGCGTGGATGCATGCGCTCTGTTCGAGGAGGCGCTGTCGTGGGACGTGGACGCGCTGGACGCCGAGAAGATGGCGGTGCTGATGGCCCTGCTCTCTCTCCCGCTGTACCGGGATGTCGCCCTCTCCCAGTGGGCGACGTCGATCGAGCAGGGTCGCGAGACTCTCGCTGAGCAGAAGGCGTTCACGGACGGTACGCCGGTGTCGGATCGCATCGGCGGCGTGATCATCGGCAAGGGGCCTCGTCCCGAGATTGCCCGTCTGCAGGCCGCTCTGGCTCTGTGCCGGGTCGGTGCAGCCCATGCCCCCGTGGAGGACTGCAGCGCGGCCCTGCTGGCCGCGTGCGGATGGCTGTCGTGGGCGATGGGAGCCTCGACCCCCGCCGCCTTCTACATCGGCCTCGCACAGGCGGCTGATCCGACGTTGCGCATGGCTCGCCTGCTGGCGGAGATGGTCAATCGCGGGTTGCTCCCCGACTGGGCATTCACCCGCTGACAACCCCAGGTGCCCCGGGAACCCCCGGGGCACCTCACCTCACTTCACCCCACAGGAGAAACCAATGGGACAAGTCACCACCATCACCATCACCAACGCCCCCGAGCTCAGCGCAGAGCAGCTCGGAGAGATCGCCTCGAACCACGTCAATGACAGTTGCGCCTGGACGGAGGATGACGGCACACACCGCGTGGAGGGGCACTCGAAATGGACGCCCGACACCTTCATCTCTGACGTCCTGAGCCTCACGAGCGACCTACCCGCTGCGGGCGCGACCGTGAACGAGGAATGGGACACCCGCGACGCGGACGAACCGGGACAGAGGATCACCCGCTACCTCGGGGGAACGTTCCTCTCCCAAGCCACGCAGGTCACCGGCCTGGTGCCCGACGACCTGCCCACCGCGATCGCCGACGTGCGCGCCGCGCTCGCCATGGCGACCGAGAAGACGGCCTGGCTCCTCGACGGCCTCGACGGCACGCGGGCCTAGCCGATGCCGCCGGGGTGAATCTCCCTCCCCGGCGGCATCCCCAATGTCGGCGGCCCCCCGTAGTCTGTAAATGTCAGGTTCACAACACCACCTAGGAGGAGACATGACAGACATCACCACCACCGCCCCGGCCGCTCTCGGAGAAGGCACCATGGTGCTGCCGCCGGCACCGGCGGTCACCGATCGCCGAGCCGGTTTCAGCGGCGAGCTCGATCGCGCACGCGAGGAGCTTGCCGCCGCGCAGCGCGTGATCGCCGAGAAGGATGAGGCGATCGTCGCGCGCAACCGCACCATTGAGCAGCTGCGCACCGAGCAGATCACCGATGGCGGGGACTACCGCCTCACCGAGTTCTGGGAGCGCGCAGGCCGGATCGCTGACCACGCCGACTTCTGCCAGGAGTACGACCGCATGGCCGAGGCCATGAACGGCCCCCGCCGCGAGCGCGACTACGACGTGACGCTGCGGATCACGGTCGAGTGGACGACCACCCGCCGCGCCGTCGACGGTGACGCAGCGGGCGATTTCGCCCTCAACGACTTCGACGTGACCGAGATCGCCGAGGAGGCGAGCTCGGGAATGCTGACCGTCATCGAATCCGAGGTATACGAAACCGAGGAGAGCTGAGAGCAACCGGGGAGGAGGCGACAAACCTCCTCCCCGGGGTTCCCAACGTCGGAGACTTCCGCTAGACTGTAAATGTCAGGTTCACAACAAAAGATTTCAGAGCGGCGCTCGCCGCATCGGACTCACCGAAGGGAACACCATGACCACCACCAGCACCACCCCCCGAGACTTCACCGCACACATCGCGATCACCGCACAGGACGCCACCCCCGCGATGCGATCCGGCCAGTACGAGAGCATCGGCGACTTCTACGCCGTCACCTACCTCCACGCCGACATCGACTCCCCGATCGAGAAGTTCGAGCCCACCCCCAGCAACGAATGGCTCAGCCCCGGCTACGCCGGCGCCATGGCCTACCGCACCGACCCCTCAGCCCCCGCCACCGACCACCCCTACACCCTCGCCACCTACATCGAAGGCGACGTCACCTACTACCGATTCACCCGACACGAAGACGCCGCCCGCGCCGGACGACTCTGGGCCATCGGCACCCCGGCAGGCACAGCATGAGCACCCCCGGCGAGCGCCCACCCGGCCCCCGCCCCGACTGGGGCACCGTGAGCCGGTGGATCGACGCCGGCAAACCGCCCCTCAACCCCGACGGCACCTGGGATCCGCCCGCGCTCGCCGCAGCACCCACCAGCACCCAGCACCCCACAGACAGCGCCCCTCGAAAGGCCTCATGATGGACCTCATCGTCAACACCTGGAACACCAGCGACCCCGCACCACTCAGCGTGGCTCTGATCATCGCGAGCATCATCACCGCCGCAGTCGGATACATCGCCGTCGCGCTCGTCTACGACAAGACCCGCCGACCCAGGAAGATCGCTGGCCTCACCATCGGGATCGTCACCACCCTCGCCCTCGCGACCATGATCACCGTCACCTACTCACTCCCCCGCGTCGAAAACCCCAACGCCGCCTCCTACATCGAAGCCTCCGGCACCGTCGACACCATCACCCCCGACCTCAACCGCGGCGGCACCGGCATCCGCCTCACCGACCACCCCGAGATCCTCCTCGCCATCAACGAAAACGAAGCCGACCGCTTCGCCGGCCTCGAAGACCACCCCACCACCCTCTACTGCAAGCCCCCCAGCGAACTCAACCGAGACGACCCCGCGCTCGCCGCAGGCACCATCCTCGACTGCGCATCCACCCCGACGTCGTTCCGCAACTCCAAACTCGACGACCTCTTCCCACCCGACATCCCCGGCAGCGCACAGACAACCACCACAGCCATCCACATCGTCGACGAACCGAACCCGTAACCCACCCCATGAACCCCGAACACGAACCCCGCCGCGCTCGCCGCAGCACCGCGGATATCATGAACCAAGGCACCCGGCTGTCGAGCACCCCCGCCACGCGCGGGACGGTGGTCCGAGCCTGTTGTGAACCTGACATTTCCCAGCAGCTCCAGCCGGGTGCCGCCTTCCTCGTCGATCACCCGCACCGCAGCCCCGATCACGAAAGGCACCCGATGACGATCCACCGCGACAGCATCGACCTCCTCGTCACCGCCGCCGTCGCCGCACTCAGCAACGACGACGAACTCACCACCCACCACGAACGCCTCGTCACCGACGCCGACACCCTCGGCCAGATCCTCACCGACGCAGCGCTCGCCGCATCCGGTGAGCCGTACAAGTGGCAGCCGGTCGCTGAGCTGCTCACGCCGACGCTCGTCGATGAGCTCGTGCTGCAGCTGGAGCGCACGCGCCTCGCCTACATCGACGCCTGCAGTGAGGGTGGCGACTGGGGAAGCTCTCCGGCTCGACGGTACATCGATCGTCTCGGCTCCAGCATCCGCATGCGACTCGATCGCGGCACGACCGACCCTGATCGGATGATCCTCACCTCGAGCGAGCTCGAGGAGACGGACGCGGACTGGCGTCGCCCCACGCTTCACGCTCACCACAACCTCACCGACCCCCAGGAGGATGACCATGGCAAGCCGTGACCTCGTCGGATACGACTACATCGCCGCCGGCCTCGGTCTGGCCACCACCAAGGCAGCCCGCGAATACCGGCACCGCCACAAGGATTACCCGAAGCCGGTGAACCCTGGCCAGCGCTCCCCTCTGTTCCGTCGCGTCGACGCCGATCGCTACATCGACGCGCACCGGAAGCCAGGCGCAGCGGAGAACCCCGTGCCGGCGCCCATCAAGATCGACCTCTCCAAGCTCGTCGATTTCTCCTACTTCGCCGACGCCCTGCAGATCTCACTCAAGACCGCCTACAAGTACGGCACCCCGACGAGCGGCCAGTACATCGCCGGATTCCCGGAACCAGTCACTCCGGTCGGCGTTCGCACGCTCCTGTTCAACAAGGTCGAAGCCGACGTCTTCATCGCCGGCCGCCGAGCGGCTGCAGAGAACCAGAAGGGTCGCGTGCGCGCCGCGGCGATCGGCGACACCGCGCGCACGGCCGCACAGGAGGCGTCCCGGCTACTCGGCCGCGAGGTGAATCTCGAAGATCGCAAGCAGCTGCAGGAGGTGCTGTTCGGCGAACTCGGACTCCCGTCGACGCCGACGACGTCGCGCGGCCCATCGGTCGCGACCGCGGAGCTCGTGAAACTGCAGGAGACGAACCCACACCCCGTGCTGCACCAGGTGCTTGTCTACCGCGGCGCGATCCCAGCCGAGGAGCCGAAGCTCACCACGAAGGAGACGTCATGAGCGGTATTCGTTTTCACACCAGCGCAGGGACGGTCTCTACCGTGCCCGGCTCCCAGCGCTCTCTTGCTGCCAGCACCACGATCGAGATCACTGTGCAGGCACTCGGAGCAACCAGTCCCCGGCGGATCTTCGATCTGATCCAGGAGGGCACCCTCCCACCCGAAGCACTCGCCTCACTTGCGATCGGGGATTCCCATGTCGATGCCGTCCGCGCATGGCTCCGTGACTTCCTGGGCATGCAGGAAGTCACCATCGACGGCGAGACGACACCCGTCACCCACGCCGTGCTGAACACCGCAGCAGTTCAGGGGTCAGACCCCGAAGCCTTCCTCGCTCGCCTTCACGGATCCGTCGAGTCTCGCATCTGGGTCGACAGCACCGACCTGCCCTGGTTCGCTGCACTGCTGAGGAACGTCGCTGCCCTGACGGAGGAAGACGCGTGGGCAAATGCCGCCGCGGCGATCGTCACCGCAACCAGCCCCGTCGTTATCTCCACTTCCCAAGGGGAGGACTTTCCCGGCTACCTCTATGACGAGGATGAGGAAGAGGAGCTCGGCGAACGCCCCTGGGCCGACGCGCTCGCTCAGGTCCAGGACGGGGGCTGGTGGACGCAGATCACTCCGAACAATCTCCATCAGCCTGCCTACACCCCCCTGCTGGCGTTCCCGCTTCGCTCAGCTGGGGTTGGCGCGATTTCGCCCGTGGAGCAGTGATGGGTCTCTTCTCCAAGCGCCCAAGCGGCGACCCGATGATCACCGCTCTCCGCCCCGGCGAGATCTTCGTCTTCGGTTCGAACTCGGCTGGCAATCACGCCGGTGGAGCAGCACGTCAGGCAGCGCGTGAATTCGGCGCGGTGATGGGTCAGCCCGGAGGCCTGCAAGGTCAGTCCTATGCGATCGTGTCCATGGATGGCCTTGAGATCCTCGGCGATGAAGCTCGCCGATTCTTGGACTTCGCGCGAGCTCATCCCGATCTGAGCTTTCTGGTCACGGAGATCGGATGTGGCATCGCCGGCTACACACCGTCTCAGGTGGCCCCCTTCTTCACCGGTGCACCGAGCAACGTCAAGCTGCCTCGCTCGTTCACCGCTGTGCTCGCTGACCGCGTGGAATAAGGATGCGCAGCTCGCAGTAGACAGGTCAGGACGTGGAGATCTCCGCCACCGGCGCCTCGAGCTCGGAGACCTGGAGGAGGGTGAGTCCCGCGAAACGGAGCGCTGCGTCGCGGAGGGCGGGCGGGTTGATGCAGCACCACACGTCGTCCAGCTGCAGCCTCCCTGAGACGCGAGCGTTGACGTATCGGCCCGGGAACCCCTTGCCCGTGAGCGGAACGATCGTCTCGATAAACCGCTCGCACCATTCGCGCTCCTCGAGCGTGAGTGCGTCGTAGACGCCGCCCCGAAGCGCGCCGGCCATCTTCACGTCGAGAGCGTGCTTGTGGCGGCCAGACGTCGGCACGCCCTCCACTCCGCTGCGCTCAATCGCCACATCGAGCGCGTTCTCGCACAGCTGATGCACCGTGAACAGGATCGGCCGGTTCATGCCCCACCCGTACTCAGAGACATCCGTCGGATCCACGAGCACCCGCAGAGCATTCGCGTACTGATCGACCATGCCGACCCGGTCCTGCTCCGCATTCTCCCCGCCTAGCGCCGCGCAGTGCCCGTCGCCGCCGCCAGAATGGTCGCCATCGGCGTCGACCCGGTACGCGAGATTGTCCAGAGAAGGCAGATCCACGGTGTCACCTCGAAATCATGAGCAGAACACCATTCTCCCGGCCTCTACGAACACCACTGCGGGCTTCATCGTGCCGCGGTGGCAGAGACCTTCTTGCCGGCGCTCTGTCGAACGGTGATCTTCTTCTGCGCGCCCCTGGCACTGCCCCGGCCAGACGAGGGCAGGGCGACCATGACGAGAACCTCAGCGGCGGCCTTCTCGACCCACGCGTCGAGATCCCCGAGCGGTTCTAGCGCCTTGATCCTCTTCTTCCTGATGTCGGTGACCGCAACGCGCGCGATGTGAATCTTCGCCGCCGGGTACTTCTTCCACATGACCGGAACGCCAGGCTTCGCGTTGCGGAGTGCGTTCACCCGCGCTGCGCGGATATCGGCTTCGCTGCGCGTGCGCGTAACGCCCAGGATCGGCGCCGCCTCGAGAGCGTTCGTGTCGTCCTGGTAGCGGCTCACCTGTGCACTCTTCGTACGAGCGTCCAGTTTTCCCACGGTGCCGGCGGCAGCGATCTCGCGTGCCGCGGCCGCGGTGATCGGCTCGTACGTGAACTCTTGGTCGACGTAGAAGTCCTCCTCGAGCGCAGCGTTGCGGTGGAACTTGCCGGTGTTCTGCACATAGACGTAGAGGTCACCATCGGCCGTCTCGTACGCGACCCACAGGTCGACGCCGGCGTCGGCGGTCTTGACCAGGTAGAGGTTCATTTGTCCCTCATCTCCTTATCTTCGTCTATCTTCTTTCATCTTATCTCTTCTTATACCGATTCGGGTAGGGCTTCTCGACAACCACGACGTCACCGATGGGGAGATCGACGACGCCGGGCGGCCGCTCAACCTCCTGCCACGCCGCCACCATCTCCTCCCGAGCCTTGGCCCGCTCGCTTCGAGAGATGCTGCGGTCCCGCTCCACTTCGTACTGGACGTGGAATTCGTTCTTGATCGCGATCTCTTGCTCGGTGTGGAACTGGATCTCGATCGCCTGGTCGGATGCCGGGTGGCGCGAGATGACGTGGAGTCCCTTGTACGGGTTTTCGTCGACGTACATCTGCTCGGCTTCGATCTCCGTCCAGCCCTTCGAACGCAGCTCGTCCATCGTCTCAGTCGTGCAGCTGGCCAGCCGGTCGGGTTTGGGAGCAACAACGGTGTACCGAACGAAATCGGTGAGCGTGGCGCTGACGTCGTGCGCGCCGAGGTCGGGTCGCTGCTCCGTCTTCGTCGCGATCTTGCGCGCGAGAGATGCCGGCGACTTCACCCGGAACGCGAGGCCATCTGGCCTGCAGTCTTCGGGAATCGCTGCGACCACGGCCGCGGTGATCGCTGGCTCATGCGTCGAGACGCGCTGGAGCGCCTCGATCGTGGCGGCAGCGACGTCGGGATCGTAGGCGTCGTAGAGATTCTGAGCCGTGGGGACGGTCCCCCACTCGACCTCGGGGATCTCGGCAGACATCGCACCGGGGCGCAGCGCTGCGAGGTCGACCTTCTTGAGGGCACCATGGTCGCTGCAGCGGCGACCTCCCTCATCGCAGGACCTACACACGGGAGAGCTCCTCGCGCGCCGCGGCGTACTTCACGGCCAGGCGATCTCGGGTTACCGGGTCGAGCTGGGCGGTGCGTGCAGGATCGGTGTTGTCCGCGATGTCGGCGTCCTTCACGTTCCGGGCGCGTGGGTTGCTGCGCACGCGTGCGTAGTACTCGAGTCGGGATTCGCCAGGGCGCTTCGTGATGGCGTCCACGGCCTCCGTCACCTCGAGCGGGAACAGTGCCTGCAGATCCGCGAGGGACACCGAGGTGTCTTCCACGACGTCGTGCAGCCACGCGATCGCTTCGAGCAGCTCGTCACCCTCGACGCGTGCGGCGACGCGCTGGGGATGCTCGATGTACGGATGCCCGGTCTTGTCGACCTGGTCGATGTGCGCCTCTCGGGCGACGCGTTCCGCCAGGCCTGCCAGATGTCCCTTCATACCTCTATCTTACTTATGGGGTACGACACCCCTGAGAAATGGGCGCCTATCGGGCGTGCGCGACGATGAGCTCGTTCCAATGCGTCGTTGCCCGGCGAGAGAGCATGCCGCGGTGCATCTGCCACGACGGGCCGGGCCGCATCCCTCCCCACCCCAGCCCGAGAGCCTCGCGGCCGGTCTTCTTCTGCACCTGGTCGACAAGGGTGGAGATATCCGCGTCCTCGTGGGCGAGCCGGAACATCTCCAACGGCTGATGCACGGCAGCCGGTCGAAGGTCCGTGAGCGTGACGCCGGCTCGCGCCCAACGCACCCCCTCTTCGATCTGGGGCAGGAGCCGGTGCGCTGCGCGAGTGAGCTCGACGGGATCCGCAGTGGGGAACGGCAGCCGCACCAGCTGCGACGGATATCGAATCTGCTCCGTGTAGTGGCTAGTGCCGGCGAACGCGGTGAGGATCTTCGCGACCTGGTTGTGCTTGGTGAGCCGCGCGGAGGCCTGCTGGGCATAGATCGAGAGAGCTTGGCGCATTCCGTCGCGGGTGGTGATCTTCTCCGAGAATGATCGGCTGACGATGAGCTGGTCCTTCTTGCCGGTGCGGTCCTCCTCGGCGGGGATGCAAGGCACCCCACGCAGCTCGAGCCCCGTGCGCATGACCACGACGTTGAAGGCCTTCCGAATCATGACCGGATCCGCAGCTGCGAGATCCGCGATCGTGACGATGCCGAGACCGGCGAGACGTCGCTCGAGGCGCGACGCGATCCCCCATACCTCTGAGACTGGCAGCCTCGACATGAGAGCGTGTCGCCACTCCGGTCGGGTAGCCGGCCACACGCATACCCCGTCGAAGATCGCGAGCTTCTTCGCGGTGCGATTTGCCAGCTTGGATTCGGTCCTCGTTTTCCCGATGCCAACGCAGACGGGCACGCCGAGCAGTTTGCGCATGGTGTCTTTGATGTCTCGGCCGAGAGCAGTGAGCGCCTCGGGGTCGTTCGCGATGCGCGGGCTGATCTCAACGAATCCTTCGTCGACGGAGTACTCCTGATGCCCGGGGCCGAAGCGCTCCAGGATGGTGTGGAACCGGCGGCTCATGTCGGCGATGAGTTCATAGTTGGAGCTGAGAGCTCGAAGCCCCATCCGCTCCGCGTGCGGTTTCAGCTCGAACCAGGGGCGCCCAAGGTCGAGGCCGAGAGCTTTCGCTTCCCTACTGGCTGCGACGACCATGCCGTCATTGTTCGAAAGTGAAACTGCCGGCACCCCCTCTAATGTGGGGTCGAATACACGCTCGAAGCTGACGTAGGCGCTGTTGATGTCGACGTGGGCAATCATCGCGGGGGCGGGCGGTGGAACCGAAACGAGACGGTGACGACGCCCCAGATCTCGAGACTCGACAGCTCGTCGACGACGATGTCGGGGTGGTCGACGTTCTCGGCCTGCAGCGCCCAGGTTCCTCGTCGACGGACGAGCCGTTTGATCGTGTACTCGCCATCGAGGATCGCGACAACGACATCCTCCGGCTGCGGCGTCTTGGAACGATCGACGAGGAGGACATCGCCGTCGTAGATCCCCGCGTCGATCATCGAGCTGCCCGCGGCGCGCACGAGGAAGGTCGCGGCTTCATCGTCGATGAGGATCCGCGTGAGATCGATGGGACCATCGTCATAGTCCTGCGCGGGACTCGGGAACCCGCAGGCGATCGCATCGAGGGGCGTGCGCAGCTGCACCGCGGTGGAGCGCACCGTGTACAGATTTTCGATGCGGACTTTCATCTGATGCCCCGAACTTAGAACTACTGTTCCCAGATTCTACGCCACGGCCGCAGACGTTCCAACGCCACCCTGAACGCCACTCCCCCGAGATACTGCGGAAGATCGTGTGTATCGCCCCTCAGAGGGGTCACCTCTTCGCGTTGACACCGGCCGGGATGGCGCCGCCCGACGGAGCAGCCGGCACCGCATCCCCGCAGCCCGACGGAACGCTCTAGCGCCTGATGGAAGGGGCTGGCTCTTCCCCGCGGAATCACGGGGAAGATCGTGTGTATTTCGTCGATTTCGTGGGCTACTGTCGCTGGCATGTGTGGACGATTCGCCATGGATGATTTGGTCAACCGGGAGATCACAGAGTTCGTCACGCAGACGGGTAGACGTCCGGAGGAGTGGGCGCCCGATTGGGAGAGCTCATTCAACATCGCTCCCACGGAGAGCATCCCGGTGCTGATCGACTCGGCAAAGACGGGCGACCTGCGGTTCGAGCGAGCGCACTGGTCCCTCGTGCCGCCCTGGTCGAAGACCCTCAAGATGAAGTACCCCACGTTCAATGCTCGCGCGGAGGGGATCACGGAGAAGTCGACGTGGCGGAAGCCGGTGCAGGCTCACCGCGCGATCATCCTCGCCCGCGGCTTCTACGAGTGGACCGGCCCTCGAGGCAGTAAGACCCCCTGGTTCATGAGCAACCCTGACGGCAGCCTGATGGGCTTCGCCGGCCTCTACTCCTGGTGGCCAGATCCGAACAAGGATGCCGACGACCCTGACCGGTGGACTCTCACCGCGACGATCGTCACATCGGACTCGGTGCAGACCCTCGCCGACATCCACGATCGCAATCCGGTGATCCTGCCGGAGGACATGTGGTTGCACTGGATCGATCCGACGATCAGCGGCGACCAGGCCCTCGTCGACGAGGCGGTCCGCGCCGGCGTCGCTCAAGCCGAGACGCTGCGCATCGATCAGGTCGCCCCCTTCAAGGTTGGCGACAACGGTCCGCAGCTCGTGCGCCCCATCGACACCTGACCCCAGCTCCTCCCCTGGCTGAACCGCGAATCGGTGCCACAACCCCGCGCCCGAAAGTGTCGAAATGTGCTTGAAAATTTCATGAAAAACGCATGCACCCCTTGACATCCCTGGTAGGCTAAAACCGCAGTGCTTCCGAGCGCCCCAGCGCGAGTGGGGTACGGAGGTTTGGGCCTCCCCCGGATATCTTCGAGTACACCTTCCGACACTGCCTCTCCCGATCAGCTGTCCAAAGCTGCTGGCATTTTTCATGCACTTTGCAATCAGGAGATCTCTGGCTCTCTCTGTTGGATGGGCTGCGTCTCACCCGCGCTCTGCCCGTCTGGCGTTCCGCGTATGGTGACCGTGTGGCGGAACTCACGTACTGGAGCCCTGAACAAGTCGCGCAGTTCACTCGCGACGCGTCGGCCGTACTTGCCCGCGGCGTCGCTCTTGGAGTGATCCCGTCACAGAGCGCCGCGACCCTTCGCTGGCATCCCGAGTACGAACAGATCGGGATGAGGCTGGCACGGGTGCTCACGCACCTGATCGATCTTTATGACCCGATCTACGCTGAGCGGCTGCACCCCGACGATCGTGGCAGCTCCTCAGCTGTCGTTTCTCAACAGCTGGCATGGATCGACCCGAAGCTCTCGCCGTGTGCGATCGCGAAGGCTGAACTGCGGCAGATCACTCGACAGCCCGGAGGTGCGCAGCGGGACTTTGCTTCCACGTTCGATCACTTCCTGTCGGCAGTCGAGGCGGAATGCAGTCGTCGTGAGCTCCTTCGTCCCCCCAGGCCTCGTCCTCGAGTATCGGGGGTAACTCCACGAGCCGCCGAACATCTTGTGTGCGAGTGGATGCAGCATCTTGGTCTGAACGATGCTGCGGTGACACAGCAAAGCGATGACGGAGGGGTAGACGTCACATCCCGCCTGGTGGTGGCTCAGGTGAAGCACTATGCCGCCCCGGTCGGAGTCGATCCGCTCCGATCCCTCCACGGTGTCGCCATCGTGTCTCGCCGAAGAGCTGCGTTCTTCACCCTCACCGGCTACACCCGGCGTGCGGTCGAGTTTGCAGACTCGGCCCAGATGCCGCTGTTCGTCTACAGTCCCCCGAGCGGCTCTCTCGCCGGCGCCAACTCACTTGGCCGAACGTGCCTGACAGCTGGCTTCGGTGCACTGGCTGCTCCCGCTGGATGAGATCTGCCCAAGTAGCCCCTCGCACACGATGCCGGCCCCCATCGAGGAGGCCGGCATCGTGTGTATCGGAAGGTGTACTCGGGTCAGCTGGTGGGCTTTCCCCAGGTCTGGCGGATGGCCATCTCGATAGCTGCACGCTGCGACGGGGCACGGCCCTCGGCGACCGCAGCGTCGAGGATCTCCGTGACGTCGAGCGCGACCCTCGTGCTGAGCGGGATGGTCGGCTCGCGACGCGCCTTCGTGGGTGCCGGCGTTGTCGACGCCGTTGGTGCTACCGGCGCGGCCGCCGGCGCCGGAGTGGTGGCCGGCTTCACTGCGGGGACGACGTCGACCGGGTCGACGCCATTGTCAGCTGCGGGACGCGGCACCCGCTTGAGGGCTGCGGGACGGTCGGACTTCTCGGTGCTCATCGGACTACCTTTCTCATAATCTCCGTATAGGCCTTGACGACGGGATCTCCCTTGCGGAAGCTGCCGTACCAGTCGCCCGTGAGTCGAGCTTCCTGGACGATCGTGCGCGCGGGGATGATCGGCTCGAGGAGCATGCCCGTCTCGCGGAGGTCATCGATCGCTGCCTTCGCGACGCGGCTCATCACGACCTCGCTGACGTTTCCGACAACGATCCCGACCTCTTCGAGTCCGGGGTCCACTCCCAGGCGCTCCATGTTGCGCCGGTACTGGTTGATGGTCTTGCGGGCCCCTGCGACGCCGTCGACGCCGTCCTGGGTGGGTGACGCTGCGTAGATCACCTTGTCGGCCGCGTGGAGGGCACTGATGATCAGCGGCCCACCCTGCCGGTTCGGGCTGTCGATGACGACCAGGTCGGCCTGAATGCCGACGAGGGAGGCGCGCAGACGCGTCTCCAGCCCGTCCGTGTTGTCCTTCTCGCGGAGAGACAGGTTCCGGTCGGAGGTGATGACACGGAGGTTTGGGTGCCAGCCGGAGGGGACTGCGAGCTCCTCAGCCCAACCCTCGGGGTCCTCATCGCCGAGGATCGCGCCGACGTGGAGTCCCGGCTCCTTCGGCTCGACGTTGAACCACTTGCTGCCGGCTGCTCGAGGGTCGAGATCGATGAACACGACGCGCTTGTCTTCGTAGATGGCGGCGGTGGCCGCGATGGAGACTGCGGTCGTGGTCTTCCCGACTCCCCCGGTCTCGCTGTAGCTGGTCACTACCTCGGGTGTGGTTTCTGGCACGATCTCACCTTCTTTCATGCATGCAAGCAATCTTGCTTGCTGTCTGTCGTTGTGTCGAGCTTACATTAGGGAGGGCATGCATGCAAGCATGCTTTCTGTCTTTCTCTCAAGTTTGAATGCTGTCTTTCCTGAATGCATGCTGTCTTTCTGTCATGCATGCCTGCATTCCCTCTGTCGACCTTCTTTCATGACAGCATGCTTGCTTGCATGCTGTCTGTCACACGAGGAGATGGGTACCGGTCTTGCATGCAAGCTGTCATGCAAGACCGGCGACGAGCTCTGCGAGAGCGGGAGCGAACACGGCTGGGGGAGTGGGGCTCAGCTCTACCGTGTCGTCGACGTGTCGGATGTTGACGTGCAAGCTGCGGCCGTCCATCGACGTCCAGGTGAGCCGGTCGTGGTCACCTGTCGTGAGTGCCCAGTCCTCGGCGAGGAGGGCCTTGTGGAGTCGTGTGGCGGCGCCGACGACGATCTGGAGCGCCGTGGGGGCGTCGTAGAGCTTCACACCCTCGCCGAGAAGGGCTGTGACAAGCCCTCCTTGGTCGCTGACGCGCTGTGTTGGCCGTGGGCGGCGTGTGCGACGGGCCTGCGCGAAGAACGCCTCTGCGGCCTGCTGGGAGGCTTCCTGGAGCTCTTCCTGGCGCAGGGAGGCCTCCACGGCCTGTTTCTGCTGCTCTCGGCGCTGCTGGAGCCGTTCTGCGGCCTCTTGGCGCTGCTGCTCGAGGTGTGTGGGGCCGGGGCGGCGCTGCGCGAGCTTGCCGAGCTTCCAGGCGAAGACGGCCAGGCGATCGCGCTTCGGGTCGTCGCTCTCTCTTCGGACGGGGAGCACCTCGGAGAGGGCTTCGTTCAGGGTGCGGACGGTGTACCGGTTGGGGGTGATGCGGGTGCGCTGCAGGATACGGATCAACTGGCCGATGTGGCGGCCGCCGACAAGAGCTCCAGGGCTGAGAGGAGCGTCATGGCGGGGGTGTGAACCGTCCAGGAGCATGAAGTTGGCGGCGATGTCCCAGGCGAATCGCTGCAGTGCAGGGTCGTGAGGGGCTCTCTCGGGCCGTGGATGTGTTCTTCTCTTCGGCTTGGGTCGCGAAGCGGCCTTCTTGAGCGGCTTGACGCTCATTGGTGAGTACTTTTTGACAGGGGGGGTCTTGTTAACCGAACCCCTGCGGGGTAGGTGGAAAGTATCCACAGGTTCGAGTTCGGAGATCGGCTCAGTGCCACCCGGATCGCCTGTATGGGCCTTGGCGGTGAGCGCCGGCATGGTGAGGGCTCGGACGGATCCTGCAGCCTCCTGATAACCGCCGTGGGCCTTGCGTGCGATGGAACGCTCCTGGGGGGAGAGGTGGCGACCGCGCACGATTGTCACTGCCGCTCCGAGCGCCTCGAGGATCCCCCGTGCGGTACCGACGTGCCGGCCAGACATTCCGAGCCGCTTCCCGACCGTCTCCCTCGAGGTCGTGACGCCACGCCCTGAGGTGGAATCTGCCGTTGACGCATCCTCACGGGCCACCATCAGCACGGTGTCCGCCTTGATCTTCCCTCGGCACAACTCCACCGCGCGGGGCGTCGCCAGTTCCTCCACCACCCAGCTCATCCATGCCGATCGCGAGCGCCACGCGGGCACAGCGCCATAGGCGCCATCATCGACAGGCAGTGACCATGAAGCGCAGCCACCGGTGACGCGACGGCGAGATTGGCCGGTGGCCGTTTCGACGCCGACAGTAGGGTCCAGGGACTCGTCACGCCGCGGTTCGACAGGCGTTCGAGAATCATGAACGCCTAGTTTTGGTTGGCCAGGGAGCGAATTCTGCTTGCAATTTTCAATCAAACTGCTTGCAGAATTGGGCTCTAAATCCTGGCGGTAACTCCAGCGCTGGAGTACGATGAGATCACCTCCTGGTGCGATCCAGTGGGTACGACAAAGCTCCGGGTGCCCTCCCGGTGCGAGAAATAGCTCAAGAGGCCGACTGCCAGGTCGGCATCAAAAGCAACTTCATTCAGATCTGAGGCGGGAAACTTCAGAGATCTGAACCCAAAGCGAACGGGCCCTCTGCTTCGGCAGGGGGCCTCTTGCGTTAAGCGGTGTCGATAGGCAGCTCCCCGTCGCGGTCGAGCTCGGGGACCCAAGAGGGGATCCCCTGGTCGGTGAGCTCCAAGTTCGTGGCCATGCGCTCGACGAACTCGGAGGCAGACATACGTGAACGCTTCGCAAGCTCGTTGATGAGGTCGCGTGTAGACCGCTCGATTCTCCAGTTCACAAGAACAGGGTCGAGGAGCGCACCCATCTTGCGGCGAGGCTTCTTCTCTCGCATCTGGGGTTCGATCGCATCGCTCACGTCGCCATACAAGCACACATATGTTCCTGTGTCGACGATTAACCACCGGCGCGTCGATCAAGTCAATCACCCACTCACTCCTCACTGGACTCGAGCGGCGTGCGGGTGATGAGCGTGTTGCCGGTGGGGATGGTCTTGGAGCCGGGGTCTCCGGTGGCGAAGTCGCGGTAGGAGAAGGTGATGTCGTCCTCGTCTTCTTCGGCGAACTCGACCAGGCCCCAGGTGTCGGCGTCTTCGTCGATGAGGATCAGGATTCCCTCGGCGCGCAGGTCGCCGTCGACGAGCAGCTCTTCGGGGAACTGGTCGGTGGCGGGGGAGTAGCCGCTGAACATCTCGGCTTCGTCGGAGATCTCCGGCTCTTCTTCCTCGATCTGGATGCGCTCGAGGAGGGCGACCTTTGCGGCCAGCTTCTCGCGGCGTGCGTCACCTTCTGCGTCCCCGAGGATCTTGCGTTCGCGCTCGATGAGCTCGGGGTCGCCGGCGTTGATGAGCGCGGTGTCCATGTGGTGGCCGTAGTCGGCGTAGATGGGCTTGCCCTTGTCGTCGACGTCGATGATGTCGTCCTCGAGGTCGACGATCTTCACCAGGTCGTGGATGCGCTTCTTGGGGCGCATGTTCTCGACGATCGTCAGGTCACCGGGGAAAACCCAGCGTTCGGGGTGCTCAGCGTCTGTCTGGTAGGGGTCGGGTGTCCAGAAGCCTTGGACTTCGACGGCCTGGCCCTGCTTGTTGTACGCGATGCCGCGGCCCTTGGCCGTGGTGGGGATTGTCGTACCGGTGGTGTAGTTGTTCCACATCATTTTGGAGGCGTCAGCAGAGATGCGGCCCCAGGAAGCGCGGCAGGTGTAGTTGTCGCGGAAATCACCCGTCATGATCTCGGCGTCGGGGCGCTGGAGACCGTTCATGATGTGGATACGCATCTTGCGGCCGAGGGAGGCGATGTTGCTGATCTCGTCGAGGACGGGCGGCTGAGCGGCGGCGCCGCGGGGCTTGACCATGCGGTACCAGCGAAGCAGGGTGCTGCGGAAGGTCTTGTACTCGTCGATGACGAACAGGATCGGGACGAATTCTTCGAGGCGGATGGATCCGGCCTCGTAGGCGGCCATGCGGCGCTGCATTTCTTCGTGGACTTCGTGGGCGACGCGGGCTTGATGGTCGATGCGGCCGGCGATGAGTTTGACGTTGGGCCAGGTGCGGAGTCCGAGCATCTCGAAGCGCTTGCCGTCGATGCCCCAGATCTCCCAGCCGTGTGCGGCGAGGAACCCGATGATGCCGAGTTCGCAGACCGTTTTTCCCTTTCCGGTCTTGCCGGTGACGAGGAGGTGAGGGTCGTCTTTGGGACGCCAGGTGATGACGTTGCCGTCTTCATCGATCGCGAAGGGCACAGCCAGGTCGTCGTAGGTGGCGAGGGGATCGACGGTGTCGGGGGCCTTGAACGGGTTGGGGATGACGCTCGGCAGCTCGGGACGGGGTTCCATCCAGAAGGTGTCGTTGGGGAGATCCCAGTACGCCCGCCAGCGGCCCTCGAGCACGCCGGAGATCTGCGACTCGACCGACGCGCGGACGCCGCTACGGGAGAGCTTCGGAGCGACCTCGTACTTGACGGTGATCCGGGTGACCTTCGTCGCTGTGATCGTCTTGCCGTCGACCTGGCGGGTCACGGCGTCGGTGTCGACCGTGGTGTTGGCGTTCGCTCCGAAGGTCTTGGAGACGATGAGCTTGGAGCGTTCGATCTTCTCGTCGCGTTCACGCTCGACCGCGGAGGTGCCGGAGGCGACCATGATGACGGTGCTCTTCTTTTGCTTGACGACCTTGAACGCGGATCCGAACTGCCGCTTGGCGAGGCGGCGGATCTCAGCGAGCATCTCGGGGACTTCTTCGTCGGCGAGAGGGTTGTAGACGACCTTGAGCTGGGTGGGCTTCCCGACCCAGCTGCCGCGGTACTTGGAGGGCACGACCTGGCCGCGGTGGGGGTCTGGCCAGCCGAGGATCCCGTGCACCCGGTGCAGGAACAGGTCTGCGTCATCGTGGCGCTCACGGTTGCGGAGGTAGAGCACCACGGTGCCGGCGATCAGGAGGGCTCCGAGGATCCCGATGAGCACGGCGCCCACGATGTTGGAGGCGACGTAGTTCAGCATGCTGATCGCGATCGTCGAGAAGAACACGATCGCGATGGCAACAGTCGGCTTCGAGCGCGGGGGAAGCGTCGAACCGGGGATGACCATGCGGCTCATTTCTGGGCCTCTTCCTTGCGGGCAGCGCGGCTGCGGAGGAGGAGCACAATGAGCGACACGATCGCTCCGAGAACGCAGAGCACGATGAGCACTCGGGGGAGATCCAGGCCGACACCGTCGTGGAGCGGGATCAGCACGTTGTCGGTGACGAGGATGTGCCAGTTCACGAGCGCATCCCTCACCCCGGGGACGAACTTTGCCAGCAGCGGCGGGACGAAGATCATCCCGGCCAGGATGTAGATCAGGGTGTCGGTGTCGTTCTCTTTCACGGTGTCCTCCTCGAATTGGGCTCTCACTTAGAAGGGGTGGGTGCGGTCGACCGAAGTCGACAAATTGCTATTCGGTGGTCTCCGGGGGCATCAGGGTGAAGGCCTTCCACTCGCCCTTGCTGGTGGCGCCGACCTCGACCGCGCGCACGAGCTCCAACCGCCAGATCCCGGCGTCGGTGGGAACGTCGACGATGACGAGCGTGGAGCTGGGGGCGTCGACGATGGTCGCGGGGCCGGTCAGCTGGGTGACGGTGATCATGCGGGGATCGGTGTAGGCCCATGCCTCCTGCGCCTCCACTGTGAGCAGCGGGGACAGTTCGGTCCACCAGGCTTCGTAGTCGCGGTCGTGCGTCACGAACGCGGTCATGGCGGCCTCAGCGGCCTGTACGGCCGCCTGCTGGCTCTGGAAGTCCGCCTTGTCGTCTCCCGCAGGTTCTCCCAAGACGGGGAACCCCTCCGGCCGCTCCGGCGCCTGCACCGCGGTGGGTGAGGGGTCGGGCTCGTCGACGCCGTTGGGGGCGCTGCATCCGGCGAGGAGAAGGACGCCGGCGACGGCTGCTGTCGCGGTGATCAGGTGGATTCTCATGCGCTTGCCTTTCCGTAGTACTCCCAGTGCCATGCCTCGTCCGGTCCTTGACCGCCGGGCTCGGCCCACGGCGGGTGCACCCACCCGTAGCTGGGGCCGTTGCGCTTGAGCCAGTCGTAGATGCGGCTGTTGAACCCGATGGCCCAGTGCCCGCGATCGCCGACGTCGATCGCCATCGCCCAGCCGTGGTTGCTGGTGCCGGGCTCGGCCGCGTTGTCGCCGTACTTCCGCTTCGCCTCGACTTGTCCGGGGTAGTCGCGGTATCCGTCGTTGAGAGTGAGGTCGTATCCGAACTCGGCCTTGAAGGCCTTGTTGAGCTGGATGAGAGCCTGGGTGGCGTCGGCGCGGAGCTTGTACTCGGGCTGCCAGGGGATCGGGGTGAGCAGGTTCTCCGGGATGCGCCCGTTCTGATGCCCGCCCCATGCGCCCGGCGCCGTCCCGTTGGCAGGCGGGTACTCGCCCGTCGAACCGACAGCGCAGGTGCCGGCATCGGAGCCCGAGGTCAGCGGCAGGCCGGTGAGAGTGGAGACGATCTCGCTGGCCGCGTCGAAGAACTTCGCGTAGTGATACGGGTTCGCGTTGCCCTGCACGCGGTGCGCGGCGATCGTCGGCTGCAGCGACTCCCACCCGTTGACCTTGAGCAGAGACGCGAAGAACTTCGAGGCTGACGTCTGAGGGTTCATCCGCTCTGCGGTCGTGCCCCACCACTTCTGCTGCTGGAACAGGCCGATCGACGACGTCGCCGACCCGTCAGGGTTCGTCACTCCGCTGGTCTCCCAGTCGCCATAGCCGATGTTGACGAGGCTCGACTCGCCCATCGCGGTCATGACGCCGATCACCTGGCCGCGGCCGTCGATGCCGAGCTGCTGGGCGGCGATGACGATGTGGGCGGCGTTGACGAGCTGCTCGTGCTTGTATCCGGCGATCGGCCCTGCAGGAACACCGTCGACGTCGACCGCAGCGGTCTGGGCGGTGTTCTCCTCGTTCGGGAAGCAGCCGGCGGCGTTGGCGCCGAAGATCACCGTCATGCCCATGATGAGCCAGAGCACGAGCGCCACGGCGGGGATCACTGCGATGGCAGCAATCCCCGCGATCACACCTGCGGACTTCTTCATTTGACGCCTCCCGTGGATGCGGATGCGGCCGCCGCGGCGAGTCGAGCGCGGAGAGCGCTCGAGGACGACGACGCGGCCGCCGTGGTGGCTGCGGTGGTGGTGGCTGCCTTGGTGGTTGTCGCGGCGCCGGCGGCCGCCGGGGTGGAGACTTTCGGCTGGTACGTGCTGGTGCGCGAGGGTGCTTCTCGAGGAGCGATCCGGCTGGATCCTGCAGCGTCGACCACGATCTGCCGCCCGTACGCGGCGAAGGAGGACCGTGTCGACTTGTCGCCCTGGTCGCCGGCGTCTTTGTCGCCGCGAGCGGTGACCTGCTCGACACCGCGCTGCAGGACGTACTTGCCGCCCTCTTTGGTCAGGGTGAGCACTGCGGCGCTGGTGCCGCCGGTCGCCGCGGCAAGGGCGACAGACGCCCCGGTGGTGAGCAGCTTCGACGCTGCGGCTTTCACCCCGCCCGCCTTCTTCACATCGGTCTGCGTGAGTTCGACCATCGGTTTCGCGGGTGCGGCCCCAGTCGGGACGCTCGTGAGTGCCGGCTGCGAGGAAGGGGAAGGAG
>NZ_JRKC01000053.1:0-23434 GCF_000800925.1 Microbacterium sp. ZOR0019
CGGAAGCCGCCCGGGAACTCGCGGGGCGCCTGGCCGCGGCGACCGCGGCGCGGGTCGCCGTCGCCTCCGATGTCGTCACCGCCCATGCCGGTGCCCTCGAGGGGGCGCCCGGTGTGCTCCTGATCGCCGGCACCGGTGCCGCGGCACTCGGGATCGACGCCGATGGCGTCAGACTCGTCGACGGCTGGGGTCCCGAGCTCGGAGATCTCGGCAGTGGATCGTGGCTCGGCCGCGAGGGGCTTCGCGCCGTGCTGCGTGCGGACGACGGACTCGGCCCGGCGACCGCGCTCACCGCCGCGCTCGCGGATCCGGTCGGCGCTGCCTCCGACATCCAGGGCTGGCTCGCCCGGAGCGCGCCGCTGGCCCGCCATCTCGCCACGCTGGCGCCTCTCGTCCTCGACACGGCGGAAGCGGGCGACCCGGTCGCCTCGGGCATCGTGACCGAGGGGGTCCGGCTGCTCACCGCGACCGCGGTCGCCGCCTCAGCCGTGACCTGCGACGTGGTGGTGCACGGAGGACTCGCCGAACACTCCTGGTTCCGCGCCGCCCTCGGATCCTCCCTCCTCGCCGCCGGTCGCCGTGTCGTACCGGCTGCGGGCGACGCTCTCGACGGCGCGCAGTTGCTCGCGCGTCGTGATGATCTCCCCCATGAAAGGTTCGTGCACCGTGCCGAATGACGCCCCCCGCCTCGCCGCTCTCCTCTCGGTGCTGGAGAACCTCGACACCGAGGCCTCCACGACCGAGCGCGGCGACCTGGATCTCCTCGGCACCGCCGAGCTCGTGCGGAGGATGAACGCCGAGGACCGCCGCGTACCCGAAGCCGTCGCCGAGCGTGCCGAGGAGATCGCCGCCGCCGTCGACGGCATCACGGCGCGGTTCCGGCGCGGGGGGCGACTCATCTACATCGGAGCCGGGACCGCGGGGCGCATCGGCGTGCTCGACGCGAGCGAGTGCCCGCCCACGTTCGGCACGGATCCTTCGCTGGTCGTCGGCCTGATCGCCGGCGGGGAGACCGCGATCCGCTCGGCCGTCGAGAATGCCGAGGACGACGCCGACGCAGCGGGTGTCTCCCTGCGCGAGCTCGACCTGTCCGAGAGCGACACCGTCGTGGGCATCTCCGCCTCCGGACGCACGCCCTACGTCGTCGGTGGCCTGGAGTACGCCCGAAGTGTCGGGGCGCTCACGGTCGCGATCGCGTCCAACGCCGCATCCGAGATCGGTGCCGTCGCGGAGATCGCGATCGAAGTCGTCACCGGGCCCGAGTTCATCTCCGGCTCCACGCGCCTGAAATCCGGGACCGCGCAGAAGCTCGTGGTCAACATGCTCACGACGCTCTCGATGATCAACCTCGGCAAGACCTACCGCGGCGTGATGGTCGACCTGCTCGCGACCAACGAGAAGCTGCGTGCGCGGTCGATCCGCACGGTCTCGCAGCTCGCCGGCGTCGGGATCGACGAAGCCGCCGCCGCTCTGGAGGGGGCGGACGGCTCCGTCAAGCTCGCCCTGCTGATGCTCGCCAGCGGTGCGTCGCCGCAGTCCGCGGCCTCGGCTCTCGAGGGTGCCGACGGCATCCTCCGCGACGCCATCGCCGCGCTCGCCTGACCCTCCCTCCGCCGGCCCGTCCGCTCCGTCCGCTCCCGGTTCGCTCCGGTCGCGAACTCGCACCTCTTGGTTCGCTCCGGTCGCGAATTCGCACGCTATTCGCTCGGATTCACGACCTTTATGCGACCGGAGCGGAGGAATTCGCGGTCAGTGCTCGCAGGTGCAGGTGCCTCCGCCGCAGCAGCTGCCGGATGAGACCGCGTGTGCCTGCGAGGATTCGGGCACATCCATCGCGGGGTTCTGGTCGAGGAAGCCGTTGGGCTTGAACCGGAACCCGGCGGTGTCGACGGGCATGATCGGCCAGTCCTCCGTGCGCGGGAAGTGCGTGAGGCCGAACGTGTGCCAGAGCACGATGTCCTCGCCGTCGATCGACCGGTCGCCTGCCGTGTAGGCGGGGAGTCCGCCGCCGCCCTGGTGTGCGTTGGGATACCGCCCCGCGGGCCAGATCTGACCGTGTTCGTAGCGCGTCGCCCAGAGATGCTTGGTGGCGAACGCGGCGCGCGCGGCGACGGAGGACTCCGGATCGGCCATGAGCAGCGCGGTGGGCTCGGGGACGAGGTGATACGCGGTCGGTCGCCCGACGTGATTCATGCGGGACGTGCTCTGCACCTCCCAGACGCGCGCGACGGAGGAGTCTGCGTCACGCTGCGCGGCGGTCTCGGTCGTGAGCGGAGTCTCGGACCAGCTGAACGCGTTGCCGAACGGGTTGTCCGGCCCCATCGGCACGCGCTGTGCGTCCACCTCGACGAGCCGATTCCGGTCGCCGTCGATGGCGACGTCGAGTCGCGCGCAGAACAGGTGCTGGTGCACGGGCGCGAAGACGCCGGGCGCGAGTTCGGTCGCGTGGCGCTGCCGGACGCCGGGCTCGCCGCCGCCCACGAACACGATGCCGGTGGCCTTGGCGACGACCTCGATCGAACCGTCCAGGCCGAAGTACCAGTAGAAGCCGTAGTCGTAGTTGCCGATCGTGGAGAAGTACGAGACCACGAACCGGCGGGAGCGGCGCACGTCGGCGCGGCCCGCGAGGTCGGTGTGCTTCCAGAGGATCCCGTCGTCCTCCTCGTGCATGCAGACCACGTTCGGGATGCGCACCGGGTTGCCGTGGTCGTCGGCCACGTAGCCGTCGAGGTAGCGGATCACGCCCAGGCAGTCGCAGCCGAGTTCGAGGTGGTTGGCGTTCTTGCCGAGGAGATATTCGCCGGCATCGAAGTAGCTGATCCAGAAGCGGCCGGGGGCGGTGTCGCCGTAGGGGACCACCATCTCGGGAACGCTGGCGCGGCTGAGCACGGAGCGGTCCTGGAAGGTGACGTCGTGCAGCACGAGACCTTCGCGGGCGTTGAAGTCGACCCGCATCGACCAGCCCTCCCACTCGACGAGCGAGCCGGTGACGGCGAAGCTCGGTCCCTCCGGCTGCGTGATCTCGATCGGCTTGAGCGAGGTGCGCGCCTCGCCCTGCACCTCGGGGTAGTAGTTGCCGTGGCCGGCGGGCACGGGCACGTCGCCGTGGTCCTCGACACGGATGACGCTGTTCGAGGTGAGGTCGATGTGCACGACGAGTCCTTCGACGGGGTGCGCCCACGGGGAGTCCTGCTCGTCGTACTTGAGGAACGTCAGGGAGCGGATCACGCGGCGACCGACTTCATCGGCACGACCGGTGTAGCCCGGGGCGAGCGGTCCGCAGAACGCGAGGTCCATGTGGTCGGCGAGGCCGCGGCGCGTCATGGCCGCCTGCCACTCGGGGGAGGCCTTCGCGATCGCCTCGGCGCGTTCGTACTCCTCGAACAGGTACTGCGGCTGGCCGTAGGGTGGGGCGTCATTCGGCACGCGTTCGGTGCGCAGGACCTCGCCGCGGGTGATCGACACGATGGCTTCGGTTGCGACGCCGGTCGCCGTGTCGAGCAGTGTCACGTCGACGCGGCGGTCGATGGGGGAGCCGGGGGTCCAGGCGGCGAACTCCTGCTTCGTCGGCTCATCGGGCAGCAGCATCGGCACGCGAGTGGTCTCGGTCAGGAGTCCGGCCGCGTCGAGGATGGCTCGGGCGGCGGCGATCTCCTCGCTCGAGAGCGGATCGTGCGGGTGCGGGGCCGCGATCTTGTCGAGGGAGACGGGCTGCGGTGCGTGGTGGGACATCATCGACCTCACTATTTTCGAGCAGGTGCTCAATAAACGGGTTGCGATGATGATACGACGGCTCGCCGGAGGTCCACAAGCACCGTTTTCGCGGGGCTCAGGCGCGCCAGGGGGCGAGGACGCTGTCCAGGACGGCGAGATGCGCCGCCGCGGGCTGAGGTTCGGTGACCTCGACGATCTGCTGTCCGTACGTGATCGAGCGCAGCAAGGCCATCACGGCGTCGGTGGGGGTGTCGGCACGCAGCTCTCCGTCGTCCACGGCCTCGGACAGGGCGAGTCGGATGCTGTCCTGCCAGGTCGCGAGGGTCGGGGCGCCCGCGTCGGGGGTCGGCGCGAGGGCGGCCAGGCGCCCCCAGAAGCCGACGACCACGTGCGCTTCCGTGCGGGTGTCGTCGTCGATCGGAAGGACCTCGCGCATCAGTGCGTGCAGCCGGTCCAGTCCCCGGAGGCCGTCTGTGGCGGCGGCGATGCGCGCGTCGGTGCGGCGTGTCACCTCGGCGGCGGCGGCGCGCACGACCTCGTCGAATCCGTCGAAGTAGTGCCAGAGCGAGCCGGTCGCGACACCGAGTTCCTTGGCGACGGCGCGCGAGGAGACGCTTTCGTGTCCATCGCGAGCGGCGACGACGAGCAGCGCCTCGGCGATCTGCCGGCGGCGCTCATCATGGTCGACGATGCGGGGCACGTGCCCATCTTGTCGCATCCGACCTAGGTCTAGCGTTATTGAGCGATCGATCAATATACTTCCCGGATGGAGCTCCTCCTCCCTGCAGCACCGTGGCTGATGGCTGTGGCGGCGATCGTCGCTGCGGTCGCCTGCATCGGTGCGTGGCGTGCGGTGCCGTGGCAGGGGCGGCAGGCGGCACTGATCATGGCGGCGGCGATGCTGGCGCTCGCGGTCTCACCCGGCGACGCGCTCGCGGGACTCCTGCTCGGGGTGCTGCTGCTGGTCTCGGCGATGCTCGGAACGATGGGCGTTCGGGGAACTTCGGCGGCCTCCGCGTGCTGTCACCGGGCGCTCGGGTCGCTCGTGATGGCCGTCTGCGCGTTCCAGAGCGCCTCGACGCGCGCGGCGGAGTCAGCCGGTGCGGGCGCGGAGGTCGCGGTCTCGGGCCACGGCGGGCACGGGATGAACGGCGTCCTCTCCGTTGTGATGCTGGTCGGGGTGGCCGGGGTCGTCGTGTGGACCGTCGTCTCGGAGTGGTTCCTCCCTTCCGTGCATCGTGGCAGGACGGCACGGTTGCTGGCGACGGAATCGTGGGCCATGGCAGCGGGCGTCGTGATCATGTGCGTGGGGTTCTGAAGGCAGCGGGACGCGTGTGCGTTCCGGTACGGTGGCCGGATGCCCCTCGCTCTGATCACCGGCGCTGCCCGGGCGAACAGCATCGCCGCCGGCATCGTCCCTCGTCTGCGTGCGGCCGGATGGACGGTCGTGACCAGCGATCTCCACGACGCCGACCACCTCGCCGACCTCGCGACCCCCGACGGCCCCGGCGCACTCGTGGATGCGGTCGTCGCCGCGCACGGGCCCATCACCGCGCTCATCCTGAGCCACGCCCACGACGTCGAGTCCGGCATCCTCGACACCACCGCGGAGAGTTTCGACAGGCACGTCGCCGTGAACGCGCGGGCGAGTCTGCTGCTGATCGCGGCCTTCGCGCGTCAGGTCGGCGACGACGGGGGAGTGATCGTGGCACTCACCAGCGACCACGTGACCGGGAACCTGCCCTACGGTGCATCGAAGGGCGCACTCGACCGGCTCGTGATCTCGGCCGCTCGTGAGCTCGGTCCTCGTGGGATCTCCGCGAACGTGCTGAACCCGGGACCGATCGACACCGGCTGGATGGACGACGAGACGCGGGCCTCGCTCGGAGCGATGACCCCTCTGGGGCGGTTGGGGCGTCCGGCGGATGTCGCCGCGGTCGTGGAGTTCCTCGTGTCGGATGAGGGGCGCTGGATCTCCGGTCAGCTGCTCCAGTCGGACGGGGCGTTCTCGGCTCGCTACTGAGCGCTGCGGGCTACTGAGGCCCTGCGGCCGGCCGAACGAACACCCAGGCCGCGACCGCGGCCGCGGCCGCTGCGAGCGTCATGGTGACGGCCATCGTGACCGCGTTCGTGCCACCCAATCCGGCCGCGATCGGCGCCACGACGGGCCCGAACAGGAAGGTCGCCATGCCGAGCAGGGCGGAGGCTGTGCCCGCGCGGCTGCCGTGGTGCGCGAGGGCGAGGGTCTGACCGTTCGGGCCACCCACTCCCGAGCAGAGCATGAACCCGATCAGCGCAGCGATCACTCCGTAGACGCCGGTGCCGGTCAGCGTCAGCACGAGGAACGTCGTCGTGGCGAGCAGCGTCGCCGTGATGCCACCCAGATAGACGCGCAACGGTCCCCACCGCCGCACGACGAGCCTGCTGGTCTGGCTGCCGACGATGCTCGCCAGCGCCCCCGCCGCGAACGCGAGACTGAAGGTCTGCGGGGTGAGGCCGAACTGGTCTTGCAGGACGAACGATGACATCGACAGGTAGGTGAAGAACGCGACGCCGCCTCCCGCCGCCGCGCACAGCACCGCGACGAACAGCCGGTCGCGGATCACGGCACGAGAATGATCCCGCAGTACCACGAGGCCGCCGCCGTGCCGCGCCGAGGCGGGCAGCGTCTCGGGCAGGGCGAACACGACGATGAGGAGCAGTACGACCCCGACGGCGCTGAGCACGCCGAAGATGCCCCGCCAGTCCATGACCCGGGCGAGTTGCCCACCGACGACCGGCGCGATGATCGGTGCGGTTCCGGAGACGAGGAACAGCAGCGACAGCATCCGCGACAGCTCGACACCCTCGAACTGGTCTCGTGCGATGGCCAGGCAGATCACGATCCCCGCCGAGCCCGCGAGCCCCTGCAGGAAACGGGCGATCAGCAGCAGCTCGATGTTCGGGGCAAGGGCGCACACCAGCGACAGCACCGCGAAGGCGGAGACTCCGACCATCAACGGCAGTCGCCTTCCGAGTCGATCGCTCAGCGGCCCCGCGATGAGTTGTCCGAGCCCGAGACCGATCATGCACGCCGACATCGTCACCTGCGCCAGAGCCTCCGTCGTGCCGAGAGACGCGGCGAGCTGCGGCAATTGCGGCAGATACAGGTCCATCGATAACGGCCCGAAAGCCTCCAGCATCCCGAGCACCAGCATCGCCCGCAGAGTGCTCATGCGCGGGCGGGCCGGCTCCTCGGGAACGGGGAGACTCATCCGCCCAGGCGCAGGATGCGGCGCAGCCAGCTCTCCCGCGCGGCGACGGCGGCCTTCGAGACCTCGGCCTCGGGCGAGAACCCGGAGAAGCCGTGGTACCCGCCGGCCCACACGTGCAGCTCCGCTTGTCCGCCGGTCGCCCAGATGCGCAGGGCGTAGTCGACGGCTTCGTCGCGGAACGTCTCGGCAGCGCCCACCTCGATGAAGGCGGGTGCGAGGCCGGCGAGGTCCGTGGCGCGGGCGGGCGCGGTGTACGGGGAGACGTGGTCGGTGAACCGGTCGTCCCCGGCGATGGCATCCCACGCGGTGTCGTTGTTGTTCCGATCCCACGCGCCGAAGCCGTCGTACTGCCGACTGGAGGCGGTCTCGTTGCGGTCGTCGAGCATCGGACAGCCGAGCAGCTGGCCGGCCAGGTGTGGACCGCCGCGATCCCGGGCGATCAGCGCGACGGCAGCCGACAGGCCCCCGCCGGCGCTCATCCCCGAGGCGATGATGCGGGCGGGATCGATGCCGAGCTCGTCGGCGTGGGCGGCCATCCACTCCAGCGCGGCGTAGCAGTCCTCCGCCTGCGCGGGACCGGGATGCTCGGGTGCCAGCCTGTACTCGACGGCCACTCCGACGACGCCGTGCCGCTCGGCGAGGTCGATGAGCTCGCCGGTGCCGAAGAACCGGGTTCCGAGCACCATCCCGCCGCCGTGGATCGACAGGACCGCGGGTGCGGGCACGGAAGTCGCGCGCGCGGGGCGGACGATCGTGATCTCGATGTCCGGCGCCCCGTGCGGTCCGGCGATGACACGGTCCTCCCAGACGACCTCCCGACCCGCGGCCTGTGCGGCTATGGGCGGGATGATCGTCGCGAAGTGGTCGCGGTTGGCATGGATCGTGTCGGCACGCAGCGGGATGATCTCCACCATCCCGACGAAAGCGTCGAGGCCGGCGACGAGCTCCGGGTCATACGGGACCGGCAGCGGCGCGGTCATCGGTCTGCCCGCCAGATGCGACGCAACCACGAGGCGCGAGCGGCGAGAGCGGCTCGGGAGACCTCAGCCTCCGGCATGTACATGTCGAAGCCGTGCGCTCCGCCGCCCCAGACATGCAGTTCGGCCTGTCCTCCGGTGGCCCAGATGCGCAGCGCGTACTCCGTGTCCTCATCGCGGAAGGCCTCGGCCTCGCCGACTTCGACGAAGGCGGGCGGGAGCCCCGACACATCGATCGCGCGGCTGGGGGCGGCGTAGGCGGGAGCGTCCGGGTGGAAGGCGAGGTCGTCGCCCAGCACGCACGACCACGCCAGCAGGTTCATCTCGCGCTGCCAGGTGCCGATGCCGTCGTACTGGCGGCTCGCGACGCTGGTGTTCGTGTTGTCGATCATCGGGCACAGCAAGAGCTGCCCGGCCATGACGGGCCCCTGTCGGTCGCGCGCCATGAGGGCGACAGCGGCTGTCAGCCCTCCGCCCGCACTGCCTCCTCCGACGATGAGGCGCTCCGGGTCGATGCCGAGTTCCGCGGCGTGCTCATGAACCCATACGAAGGCGGCGTAGCAGTCCTCGACGCCCGCGGGGTAGGGGTTCTCCGGAGCGAGGCGATACTCGACGTTGACGGCGACGACCCGGTGTTCGTCGACGATGTCGACCACGCGGCCGGTCTCCCACGAGCGGTGGCCGACGATCATGCCGCCGCCGTGGATGTTCACGAAACCGGGGAGCACCTCCCCGTGGACGCCGGCGGGGCGGAACACCGTGATCTCGAGGTCGGGTGCTCCGGCGGGACCGGGGATGGCGCGGTCCTCCCACTCGATGTCGCGCCCGGCGATCACGGCGTCGTTGTCGGGGAACATCCGGTCGACGCCGTCGCGCGGAAGGGTGTCGCGGGTGAGCGCCGGCTGTGGGTTCTTCGCGAGTTCGTCGAGCACGGCCTGCACCTCGGGGTCGAAGGGCACGGGGGTGACGGTCGGGCGTCCGGCGGCGGTGGCGGTCATGGTTCTCCTTGGATGGAAGGGCGAAGCGGCGGGTCAGGGGCCTTCGGGGTCGACGACCCCGCGATCGGCCCAGAACGGTTCGACCAGGCGGCGTAGCTGATCGCCGCCGACCCGATCGACCAGGGCTGCGGCGTCGAGGTTGGCGCGCAGCTGTTCCCCGCTGGAGGCGCCGAACAGCGTCGTGGTGAGGGCCGGGTGGGTGAGGGTGAACGCGATCCCGAGCTGCGCGGGTGAGACGTCGAGGGATGCGGCGACCTCGGTGAAGGCGGGCACATCGTGGATGATCCGCTCCCGGATGTCACCGGGGTCGCGGCCGATCTGCCGGTCGCCGTTGATCTTGCCGGCGAGCACGCCGCCCTCGAGGCAGTCGGAGGCCTGCAAAGTGAGCCCCTGCTCCCACAGTCGGGCGAAGGGGCCGCCGTCGGGGATCGAGCGCCGGGAGACGCTGTACTTCAACTGCGCGATCTGCGGTCCGGCCACGCCCTCCGCCGCGGCGATGTCGATCAGGGACTGGATGCTCGATGCCGACCAGTTGTTCACACCCCAGGTACGGATGAGGCCGGCCTCCGCGAGGCGGGCGAGGTCGAGCACGAGGTCACGCAGGTCGAGGTCGTCGCGCCGCAGGTCTCCGAGGATCACGAGGTCTGCGTGCTCGACGCCGACCCGCATCAGCGCGTTCTCGAGCTGGGGGCGGAAGCCGTCGTCGCCGAATGCCTCGAGCCACAGCTTCGACGAGAGCAGCCAGTCGTCGCGCCGGAGGCCTGCAGCGCGCACCATCGCTGAGAAGATCACGTCGGTGAAGACCGGTGGCGCTCCTGGCGCGGAGTACACGCCCACGTCGAAGAGGTTCACACCGCGGTCCACGGCTTCGCGGAGCATCGCGACCGCGTCGGCGAAGTCCATCCGGTCGTAGGTGTGCCAGGAGCCGAGAGAGAACAGCGAGGCGTCGATGCCGCTGCGGCCGATCTCGCGTCGGGGCAGGAGGGGAGTGGTCATGGAGTCCTCACAGTCTCGGGTCGATGACGGCTTTGACCTCATCGAGGTCGTGCATGTGGGCGATCTTCGCGGAGGCGTCGGCGAGGCCGACCGGCGCGCTGAAGAGGTCGTCCCAGGGGTAGCGATCCGCGAACGCGGTGAAGAAGTCGATCGCACGGGAGTAGTCGGAGATGTCGCCGTTGAGTGAGCCGACCACCGTGAGCTCCTTGCCCATGATGGTGCTGAGCGGGAAGCCGTCGCCCGCGGGACCGGTCGAGCCGACGATCGTGACGGTCCCGCGCTGAGCGGCCATCGCGATCGCGTCAGGGCCGACGCTGGGCGCACCCGCGAAGTCGAACACGTGGTCGGCGCCGCGCCCTCCCGTGAGCGCCATCACCTGATCGACCACCGGGCCGTCGCGGAAGTCGACGACCGCATCGGCGCCGAAGCGGCCGGCGAGTTCGAGCCGGGAGGCGGGGGCGCCCACCGTGATGACCTGGCCTGCACCGGAGATCTTCGCGACGGCCGTGGCGAAGATGCCGAGCGCCCCGGCGCCCTGCACGACCACGGTCGAGCCGGGGCGGATGCGCCCTGCCCGCTCGAAGGCCCGCAACACGGTCTTGGCCGCGCATCCGGCCATCGAGGCCCAGGTGTCCTTGACGGATGACGGGAGCAGCAGCTTGGCCGCCCCCGGGGTCACGTAGGCGTACTCCGAGAGTCCCGCGGTGGCGAACGGAGGCACGTCCGCACGCTGCAGGAAGCCGTACCCGCGGCGGGAGCAGGCGACGGGCTCGCGCAGCACCACACAGCCGTAGCACTCGCCGCAGGTCGACTCGGACCAGCCGATGCGGTCGCCGGGGGAGAGGGGGCGGCCCAGAGCGTCCTTCGTGTCGGGGCCGGTGGCGACGATCTCGCCGACCATCTCGTGGCCGAGCACCATCGGGAGCATGCCGGGGAAGGTCATCCGTCCCTCCCAGATCTCGATGTCGGTGCCGCACAGCGTGGTGCACGCGATGCGCACGAGCGCGGCGCCCGCTTCGATCTCGGCGGGGAGAGGCAGGTCCTGCAGGGTGAGCGGCTCGCCGTGCGCGGTGAGCACGGCGGCCTTGGTGCGGGTGGGGAGGGGCATGCGGTTCTCCAGTCGCGGGCGAGCGGGTCAGCGGGGCGGGTGGCGGATCAGCGGGGCGGGTGGCGGATCAGAAAGGGGCCTCGGAGGGGACGGGAAGGTGCGGAATCGATCCCGCGTCAGATCAGGAGCTGTCCGCCGTCGACGGGGACGGAGACTCCGGTGATGTGGCTGGCGGCGTCGCTCGCGAGGAACAGCACGAGCGGAGTGATCTGGTCGACCTCGGCGATGGAGCCGAGCGGGATGCGGGACTCCCACGCCGCACGGGCTTGCGGGTTCGAGGCGAAGTCCGCGGTGAGAGGCGTGAGCACGGGGCCGGGCGCCACCGCGTTGACCCGGACGCCCGAGGCGGCGAGCTCGATCGCAGCGGTGCGGGTGAGGGCGTCGACCGCGGCCTTCGTCGCCTCGTAGTGCCCCAGTCCGGGGGTGGGCTGCCGTGCGCCGATGGACGAGATGTTGACGATCGCGCCGCGTCCTGCGTCGGCGAGCAGCGCGCCGAAGATCCGGAGCATGAGGAAGGTTCCGCGCACGTTGACCCGCAGGGCCGCGTCGACGACGTCGACCGGCACTTCCTGCAGGGTGCCGCCGCCGGCGACGATGCCCGCGTTGTTGACCAGGACATCGATGCCGCCGTCGGCAGTGAGTCGTTCGGCTGCGGCGCGCACGGAGGACTCGTCGCCGATGTCGAGGGTGAGCGCCGTGGCGCCGATCTCGGCGGCGATCGCCGTGGCGGCGTCCGCGTTCACATCGCCGATGAAGACCTCGTCTCCACGGTCGCGGAACGCGGTGGCGATGCCACGGCCGAGGCCGGACGCGCCGCCGGTGACCAGGATGCGGCGGGGGGATACGGTCATGTTCGTCCTCACTGACGGCGGTTCTGACGGGATGTCTCCGTTATATTCTACATACATAGAAAAACACAACCCCGTGTCTCGAGACGGCGAAGGAGCCTTCATGCCCGAAACGACATATCCCTGGAAGCCTCTGGATTCCCCGGGCGCCCCGGTGCCCCCGCTGGCGCTCGGATCCTGGAACACCTGGGATCGGATGGCGCCCGACGACGCGGTGGCGCTGATCCGTCGGGCGGTCGAGCTGGACGCCGGCTTCTTCGACGTCGCGTACTACAACATGGGTCCGCACTCCGAGAACTCGAAGACCGACATCCTCTTCGGGCAGGCTCTGAGAGCGAGCGGCGTCGACCGCGATGACATCGTGCTGTGCGGCAAGCTCTGGCTGTGGGACTGGCCGAACCAGGGCTTCCGCGCGCAACTGGTCGAGTCTCTGGAGCGAGCGGGCCTCGACCGGTTCGACACCCTCGTCGTGGGGGACTACCTCGACGCTCCGGACCTGCCGCGCCTCGTCGCCGACGTGAACGAGCTGATCGCCGAGGGGCTCGTGGGCTCCTGGGGCATCAACAACTGGCGAATCGAGCACACGCGGGAGGCGCTCGCCGTCGCCGCGGAGCACGGCATGGCTGGTCCGGTGTTCGCGCAGTTGAAGTACGGGATCGCTCGGCGATCGATGGCGGAGGGGGACGCCTACGGTCCGCTGTTCGCCGAGGGGACTCTCACGCTCCAGGCGTCGGACGTGTTCGAGGGCGGAATCCTCGCCACCGGACGCATGCCAGAGCGGAAGATCGGTGCCGACGTGGGAGGCATCCGGGAGCAGATCGCCGCCGTGTACCCCGAGGTCGCGCGGGTCGCGGGAGAGTTCGGGGTCACGCCGGCCGCGCTCGGCGTCGCCTTCTGCCTGTCGAACCCCGCCACCGCGAACGTGCTGTTCGGTGCCTCGCGCCTCGCGCAACTCGAGGAGAACCATGCGGCGCTCGCGCTCGCAGGTGACCACGGTGCCGAGGTGCGGACCGCGCTCGCCGACTGCTGGGTCGACCGGGAGGTACGCGCCGACGGGGCGTGGTGAGGGGGCGGAGGCTCTGGGGCTGCGTGCTGCCGGTGTGGGAACATGAGGCGCGCCGAGATCCGCCGGGGATGTCGGGGGAGCGGAGATGAGATGAGCCCGGAGCCCACGCTGCTCATGGCCGTGGTCTTCGGCGGATTCCTCTTTCTGGTGGTCTTCTTCGTCGGCTGGTATCTGATTCTCGACAGACGCGCTGATGCGAGACGCCGGGCTGTCGAGGAGGACGGTGGCTTGACCGATGCAGTCCCCTCGAAGCCGAGGCGACCGCCGGACGAGCGGAGCTGCGAGTGACGGTGCTTGGTGTGTCCGACGTGCGGGTGGGCTGAGGTGATGACGCGCAACGGGTCGCCTAGCGAAGAGGGAAGCTTCTCTCGAGTGGAGCTTCTTCGCCTCACCCCCGACGGGCCGTTGACGACGCTCGGCCGCAACATCTCGATGTGCGGTGCGGTTCTCCTCGGCGTCGTCGTTCTCGTGCTCCCGGCGCTGCAAGGGGCATCGATCGGCAGTGTGATGCTGTTCGCCGCCGCCGGACTCGCTCTGATCGCTGCCGCGGGATGGAACGCGCTTCGGTGGCGGTGGCTCGTTCGAGCCGCCGCGCGCGACGTGCAGGGTGCCGGAGCATTGGCCGGCTTCGCGTTTTCGCGGGCCGATCTCGACGTGGATGGTACCCCCGCGGATCGTGTGAGCGCCGGGTGGTTGCTGGTTCATCCGGACCGCCTGACGGTGTGCATCCACGCAGGGCTGGCAAGGCCGCGCCATTCAGTCGAGAGGCAGGATTATGCTCTTCGCGACATCGTTTCGGTATCACGGCGCAACGAGACGAGCATGTCGTATGGGCGGCTCGACATCAACGTGCGCGGAGGATTGCTCTCCCTCATCCTCACACCGACCAACGGGTCCGGTATGCGAGGCCCGCGCGAAGCGGAGATCGAATCGGCGGCCGAATTGCTCCGGGTGAAGAGAGCCCTTCACGACGACTGAGGGATCCGGCTTCGCCGCGCACCTTGCGTGACGGGGCGGGGGTGGCTCTGGGATTGCCTGAAGGACCCCTGGGTGGTCTGCGATATGCTGGCATTCATTCGAACAAATCTACGAAAGTTGGGCGGTTCTTCGATAAAATCTGGGTATGTCGAAGTTGGCCGTGTTGCATGAGGCGATGTCCCGTCTCGACGCGGCGTGGGCTGATGCCGACGACTCGGGTGAGTTGTCGCGAGAGCAGCTCATCGCGGTCAGCGCTTCGCTCGGGGTGCTCCAGCGCCGGCTGGATGCCGTGCACGTCGAAGTGGCCGCGTGCATCTCTCGCGAGTCCCGCCCCGAACTCGGGGCCGAGAGTCTCGCGAAGCAGCAGGGGTTCCGCAATCCGGCGACGCTGATCGCGGCAACCGTGGGTGTGTCACGCGGTGATGCGACCCGGCTCGTGAAGGTGGGGGAGGCCGTTGCTCCGCGTGCAGACCTCCTGGGAGCGCCGCTGCCGGCGAGATACCCGGTCGTGCGGGAGGCGCTCGGCGCGGGAATGCTGAGCGCTCAGTCGGCGGCGGTGATCATCTCATTGCTCGATAGATGTCGCGTCGCGGTGGGCCTGACGCGCGTCGCCGAGGCAGAGCGTGTGCTGGTGGAGAAAGCGCTCGGGCTCGCGCTGGACGATGTGCGGAAGCTGGTGGTGCGGGCGGAGGCGTGGCTGGACCCGGATGGGGTGGAGCCGCGACTCGAGGAGCAGCGTTCCCGTCGATCACTCAGCATCCACGAGCGTGAGGGGATGGTGCATCTGAACGCGGTCCTCGATGCCGAGACGGCTGCCCCTGTCATGACGGCGATCCGTGGCTACGTGACGGCCGCGTTCGCCGCCAGGAAGGATGCGGCCGCGCCCGACGCGCCCGACGCCGACCGTCGCACCGTGCCGATGCTGCAGGCTGATGCGCTCTCTGTGTTCGCCGCGCACGCGCTCGGCTGTGAAGCGAGAGTGCCGCTGGCAGGAGCGACGATCGTGGTGAGAATGAGCCTCGATGATCTCGAGGCCGGCACCGGCTCTGCGGAGATCGACGGGGTCGAGCAGCCGATCAGCATCGGAGCCGCGCGACGAATGGCCGCCGGCGGGGGTGTGATTCCGTGTGTGCTCGGCGCCGCGAGTGAAGTGCTCGACTGGGGGCGCGAGAAGCGCTTGTTCACGCGATCGCAACGGTTGGCGCTGGTGGAGCGCGATGGGGGCTGCGCGATGTGCGGGTTGCCGCCGGAGATGACGAAGGCGCATCACATCCGGTGGTGGAGTCGTGACCGCGGGCCGACGGATCTGTCCAACGGCGTGCTGCTGTGCGAGACCTGCCATCACCGAGTGCATGACAACGGGTGGGACATCCGTATCGATGGGGGCGGTCCGGTGGGGCGGGTGTGGTTCATCCCTCCCGCCTCGGTCGACCCTGCGCGCAGCCCGCGCCTCGGCGGTCGAGCGCGCTTCGACATCGCCGCCTGACATCGCCGCCGGATACCGCTGCCTGCGTGTGCGGCTCGGGATGTGCTGGTCTGCTCATGCCCGCGCGCTCATGTCCATGCGCTCATGCCTGCGCGCTCGGTCAAGCCCGGTGCGCCCCCGAGCATGGTCCGGCACACCACGGGGGAGAATCGCCCTTGCACTCTTTTTCCACGCATGTAGACTAACCAGCACGACACATCGAAGTGACGTCGGACCCGGCTTCCGATCAGCGGCACCTCGACCCTTCTTCACCACCCCCTGCACCCGAGAGAAGGAATCATGAAACGAATGCCCCTCGCGCTCGCCGCGGCTGTCGCCGTGACGCTCGCCCTCACCAGCTGCAGCGGCGGCGCCTCGCCCTCGCCGTCCGACGGCAGCGGGGTCGACAGCCCCGACGCCCTCAACATCGGGAACTTCCTCGACGTCACGTCGTGGGATCCCTCGCTCGCCGACATCGGCTTCGACGGCCCGTATCTCTCCGCCGTCTACGACGCTCTGATCGCCCTCGACGCCGACGGCGAACCGATCCCCTCACTCGCCACCGAGTGGACCGTCGCCGACGACGACCTCAGCATCGACCTCGACATCCGCACCGACGCCGTGTTCAGCGACGGCACCCCGGTCGATGTCGACGCCGTGATCACGAGCCTCGAGTACCTCAAGGCGGGTGCCCGCTCGGGTGAGGCCTACGTCAACGTCGCCTCCTTCGAGAAGGTCGACGACGACACCGTCCGCATCGCCCTCACGCAGCGCGACGACACGATCCTCTACTTCATGGGTCTCGGACGCAGTTACGTCGCCTCCCCGGCCGCCATCGAAGCGGGCACGCTGGGCAGCGAGCCCATCGGCTCCGGCCCCTACGTCCTCGACAGCGCGACGAGCGTCGCCGGTGCCGAGTACCACTTCACCAAGACCGCCGACCACTGGGATGCCGACGCGTATCCCTTCTCCGAGCTCGCGATCTTCCCGATCACCGATGCCACCGCCCGTCACAACGCCATGCTCAGCGGCCAGATCAACGTGCAGTACGGCGATGTCGCCAACCTCGAGCAGGCGAAGCAGCAGGGGTGGAACACCGCCGAACGCGTTTCGGGATGGGCGGGCCTCGTCATCACCGACCACACCGGCGTGAAGAGCGAGCCGCTCGGCAAGCTCGAGGTGCGGCAGGCGCTGAACTACGCGTTCGACGGAGCGGCGGTCCTCGCCGCGGTCGGCAGCGGAGCGGGCGTCGCCACCAACCAGGTGTTCCCCGACGGCGGCCCCATCAACGATCCGTCGCTCAACGACACCTACGCCTACAACATGGACAAGGCCAAGCAATTGCTGGCGGACGCCGGCTACCCCGACGGCTTCGAGATCTCGATGCCGATGTCTCCCATCTTCGAGATGTGGAAGCCCTCGGCCGAGCAAGCACTCAACGAGCTCGGCGTGAAGGTCACGTGGGACAACATGCAGATGCCCGACTACCAGTTGAACGCGCCGAACTACCCGATGTTCATCTCGTTCCTCGCGATGGACGGCAACGACGTCGCCACCGTCGCCCGCCAGGTGACCAGCGTGCAGTGGTTCAACCCCGCGCCCGACTATGCGGAGAACGAGGTCATCGCTCCTCTCGTCGAGAAGGTGCAGACCGAGCGCGGCGACGCGCAGACCGACGCCGTCAAGGAGCTCAACAAGGCTCTCGTCGACCAGGCATGGTGGTCGGTCTGGTACCAGGCGAACAACATCTACTACACGGCGCCCGGCATCCAGCTGCAGCCCGTCGTGGGCATGATGTTCCCGACGCTCCGCTACATCACCCAGGGCTGACGCCCGCCGGGGCGGCCGCGACACCGGCCGCCCCGGCAACCTTCCCCCTCCGACCCCATCCTCCGAGAGGCCCCCATGTTCCTGTTCACGGCGAAGCGGGTGCTGTCCGGCATCCTCCTGCTCGTCGCGGTCTCGATCGGCACCTTCTTCCTGGCCCATCTCGCCATCAGCGACCCGACGGCCTCGCTTCTGGGCACCACGGCGAGTCCGGCTCAGCAGGCGGCGCTCGCCGAGAAGATCGGCCTCGACCGTCCGCTCCTCGTGCAGTTCTGGGACTGGCTCTCGCACGCGGTTCTGCTCGACTTCGGCGTCTCCTGGCGCAACTTCCAGCCCGTCAGCGCACAGCTCGCGATCAAGGTCCCCGTGACCCTGTCGGTGGTGACGTTCGCGACGCTGATCACCGCGGTCGTCGGCGTCACGTTCGGGATGGTCACCGGACTCCGTCCCGGCACCTGGTTCGACCGCGTCATCAAGGGCATCTCGGTCGTGCTCTTCGCTCTCCCCGGCTTCTGGGTGAGCCTCGTGCTCGTGATGTGGCTCGCGGTGCAGCTGAAGTGGTTCCCGGCCGTCGGCTACGTGCCGCCGACGCAATCCGTGGACGGATGGCTGCGCTCCATCACCCTCCCGGCGATCTCGCTCGCCCTCGGCGGCATCGTTGCCGTCGCCGAGCAGCTGCGCAACGCCGTGATCGCGCAGAGCCGCCAGGACTGGGTGCGCACGCTTCGCAGCCGGGGTCTCTCCGCCACCCGGGTCAACCTGCACATCCTCCGCAACGCGTCGCCCGCCGCCCTCACCGTCATCGCCCTGATGTTCGTGGGGCTGCTGTCCGGCGCGATCGTGGTCGAGCAGATCTTCAGCCTCCCCGGTCTCGGACAGCTCACCAACCAGTCCTCGCAGAACGGCGACATCCCGATGCTCCTCGGCATCACGGTCATCTCGATCGTCTTCGTCGTCCTCATCAACCTCCTGCTCGACCTCGTGCTGGGCTGGATCAACCCGAAGGTGCGCGTCGCGTGACCACCACAGACATCCGGGTCGCCTTCGACCGAGCGGCGCAGAAGCGACGCTCGAGCCTCTTCCGCCGCTTCCTCCGTCACCCCGGCGGATACATCCCGCTGGCGATCTTCCTGCTCATCGTGCTCGTCGGGGTCTTCGCGCCCCTGCTCGCGCCGATGGACCCGAACTTCGTCGACCTCGCCGCGGCCAAGGCGCCTCCCGGGCCCGAGCACCTCCTGGGCGGCGACTCGACCGGCCGGGACATCCTGAGCCGACTCATCTACGGCACGCGCACGACCCTGTGGGGCGCGCTCATCACGATCGTCACCGCGCTCGTGATCGGTGTGCCGTCCGGCGTCGCAGCCGGCTACTTCGGTGGCACGTTCGACCGCATCGCCACCTGGATCAGCGATGCTCTCCAGTCGATCCCCGGAATGATCATCCTGCTCGTGGTCGCCGCGGGCAGCCGCAACAACTTCGAGCTGCTCATGGCCACCGTCGGTGTGTTCATGGTTCCCGGCTACTTCCGCATCGCGCGCTCTCAGACCCTGGCCGTGCGCAGCGAGCCCTACATCGACGCCGCCCGCGTGTCGGGCCTGTCCGACGGACGCATCATCTTCCGCCACGTCATCAAGGCCGTGTATCCGCCGGTCATCATCCAGACCGCCCTCACCGCCGGCATCGCGATGGGTATGCAGGCCGGCCTCCAGTTCCTCGGCATCGGCGACTCCAACGTGCCCAGCTGGGGCGCGATGATGCTCGAGGGCTTCCGCTTGATGCTCACCTACCCGCTCATGCTGCTGTGGCCGTCGGCCGCCCTCGGACTCACGATCGCGGTGCTCGCGATCATGGGATCCACGCTCGCCGAGCTGGTGCAGGTGCGCACGCCGCGCGTCTCCCGCCGGTCCGGCAAGGCCGCCGGTACGGCTGCCGGTACCGGTGCCGGCACGGCGGCCGGTACCACCGCCGGGACCGCGACGCCGCTCGCCCCCGCGACCGGAAGCGCGCAGCACACCGCAGAGGAGTCCGCGCTGCGCGTCGAGAACCTGCGGGTCGTGCACGCCACCCCGACCGGCGAGACCGAGGTCGTGCACGGCGTCACCCTCGACGTGGCACCAGGCGAGGTCGTCGGCATCGTGGGCGAGTCGGGTTCCGGCAAGTCGCAGACCGTGTTCTCGGTGCTCGACCTGCTGCCGTCCAGCGGGCGCGCGACCGCCGACGCCATCTGGGTGGGCGGGGCCGACGTGACGAAAGCGACCCCGAAGCAGCGACACGCTCTGCTCGGACGTGAGATCGGCTACGTGCCCCAGGAACCGATGAGCAACCTCGACCCGTCGTACACGATCGGCCACCAGCTCATCGAGCCGCTGCGCCGCACCCACGGGCTCCGCAAGGCGGAGGCCAGGGAGCGGGCGCGCGCGATGCTCCTGCGCGTCGGCCTCACCGACCCCGACCGTGTCATGCGCAGCTACCCCCACCAGGTCTCGGGCGGCATGGCGCAGCGCGTGCTCATCGCCGGCGCGATCGCGGGAAAGCCGTCTCTGCTCGTGGCCGACGAGCCGACCACGGCGCTCGACGTGACGGTGCAGGCCGAGGTGCTCGAACTCCTGCGAGAGCTGCAGGCCGAGTACGGCATGGCCCTGCTGATCGTGACCCACAACTTCGGCGTCGTGGCCGACATCTGCGACCGGGTGATCGTGATGCGCGGCGGTGACGTCGTCGAGACAGGACCGGTCGACTCGCTGTTCGCGTCACCCGCCGAGGAGTACACACGCGAACTGATCGCCGCGTCCCTGGACGATGCGGAGGGCCGCGCCGAACTCGACCGCACCGGAACGGAGGTGACCGCATGAGCGCCCTGCTCGAAGTCGACGACCTGGTCGTGGAGTACGGCCGCGGCCGACACGCCTTCCGCGCGCTGCACGGCGTCTCCCTCGACATCGCGCCGGGCGAGTGCCTGGGCCTCGTCGGAGAATCCGGCTCGGGGAAGTCGACGCTCGGCAAGGCGATCCTCGGCCTCGCACCCGTCACGGGCGGGAGCATCCGCTTCGACGGCAAGGAGATCAGCAGGCTCGGCGGCCGTGCCCGGCGTGCGCTCGCCGATGACGTGCAGGTCGTCTTCCAAGACCCGTACGGATCGCTCAACCCCGCGATGACGATCGGCGACATCCTCGCCGAACCGCTGCTCACCACCGGTATCGGCACGAGAGCCGCCGAGTCGAAGGTGCGCGAGATGCTCGACCGCGTGCGCCTGCCGGAGTCGGCCATGGATCGCTATCCGAGCGAGTTCTCCGGCGGCCAGCGTCAGCGCATCGCGATCGCCCGAGCCCTCGTCCGCGGCCCGCGCCTCATCGTGTGCGACGAGCCCGTCAGCGCCCTCGACCTCACCACGCAGGCGACGATCCTCGATCTGTTCATCGAGCTGCAGCGCGACACCGGCGTGGCCTACCTCTTCGTCTCTCATGACCTCGGAGTCGTGCGCCGCGTCTGTCACCGCGTGGCGGTCATGTACCGCGGAGAGCTCGTCGAGGTCGGCGAGGGGGAGCAGATCACCCGTGCCCCGCAGCATCCGTACTCCGAGCGGCTGCGCCTCGCCTCGCCCGTCGCCGACCCGGTCGCGCAGCGTCAGCGACGTGCCCAGTGGCTCGCTCTGCGGGAGGTGCGCGATGCGGCGGTACGGTAGCTCAAGGCCCGATCACTCCATGCCTCGGAATCGGCCGGAAGGACCTCATGCCGAAGATCATCGATCACGACCAGCGTCGACGGGACATCGTCGAGGTCGCCAAGAGCATCATCCTGAAGGGTGGCTTCGAGGCCGCGACCATGCGCAGCATCGCGGCGGAGGCCGGCTTCGCGAACGGTGCGCTGAAGCACTACTTCCCGGGCAAGGAGAGCATCGTCGCGGCGACGTTCGAGACGATCCTCCAGCAGATGTCCGAGGGCGTGCAGGCCGCCGGCGAGGCGCCGGCGTCCGCGGATGCCGCGTTGCGGGGGTTCCTGCAGGCGACGATCCCTCGCGATCAGGAGCAGATCGCCGCGGGGCGGGTGCTGCTCGCGCTGTGGGAGTACGCCATGGCGAACGAGTCGCTGGCCGAGCTGTATCGCGGACACCTGGCGTCCTGGCGCGCTTCTCTCATCGAGCGCATGGAGGCCGCGCGGGACGAGGGGTCGATCCGCGATCAGGACTACGGCCCGCTCGCGAACGAGTACATCTCGGCGGCGGTCGGTGCGACCGTCATCAACCTCATGTACCCCGACGGCGAGCGGATCGCCGACTACGAGACCTACATCGACCAGTTCCTGGCACGCCTGCGCTGAGCGCGGCGCGCCGGGTCCGAGAGGACGGCGCGTCATGACCTCATCCCTGTTCATCGAGCGCCACCAGGGCACCGGGCGTCCTGTCGTGTTCCTGCACGGCCTCGCGTCGCGTGGAGCGCAGGATTGGCCGGATCACGAGTGGGCCGGCGTCGTCGGCGACCGTCCCCGCCTGGTGGTCGACCTCCCGGCGCACGGTGGGAGCCCGTCACTCGGCCCGGCGCCCACGACCGCAGTGCTGGACGCACTCGCCTCGGCCGTCGGCAGCGACGAGATCGACCTGGTCGGATACTCACTCGGGGCTCGCCTCGCGTGGGATCTGGCGGCGCATCCGCGCGTCTCCGTGCACGGCCTGGTGCTCGGCGGTCTCAGCGCGGGGGAGCCGTTCGCGCAGGTCGACCTCGCGGCCGCGCGCGCCGCGGTCGACGGTGGCGCCATGCCGACGGATCCCCTCACGGGCATGATCGTGCACATGGCGTCGTCGTCCGGCAACCGTCCGCACGATCTGATCGACCTGATCGAGGGCCTCGCCGCAGAGCCGTTCGTGCCACGGGCCGAGGGAATCGCCGTGCCCGTGCTGCTGCTGGGCGGCACCGACGATCCGATGGCGGCCGGGATCGACGACCTCGCGCGGATGCTCCCGAGCGCCCGTGTGCGGCGCGTCCCCGGCGATCACCTCTCCACCCTGCACACGGCGGAGTTCCGTGCTGCCGTGCGCGACTTCCTGGCGGACTGAGCCGCAACCGCGACCGGGAACACCTCTGCCGTTTAATTCCAACAATCGTAGAAATATAGGGAAAGGCCCACACATGACCGACACGCCCACCGCGGATGCGGCACGGATCCTCGACATCGCCACGGGGTACATGGCGTCCAAGCAGCTCTTCCACGCCAGCCGCATCGGCCTCTTCCGCGCCGTCGACGGCGGAGCGGACACGGTGTCGGCGATCGCCGAGGCGTGCGGGGTGAGCGAGCGCATCGCCCGTCTGCTCGCCGATGCGATGGCCGCCAAGGGCCTCCTGGTGCGCACGGATGGGCGCTACGCCGTCGCCCCGGACGCCGCCGCGTATCTGACCGGTGCCGATGCCGCGATCGACCTCGCGCCCTTCCTGACGTTCCTCGATGAGATCAGCTACCCGCACTGGCTCCAGTTCGCGCACACGGTCGACACCACCGAGCCCGGTGACCTGCAGATGGACGACGCCCGCTGGGCGACGTTCATGGCGGGGGTGATGACGTACAACCGCCTGCACGCGCAGGAGTTCGGCCGTCACCTCGACCTCTCCGGTGCCACCCACGCGCTCGACTTCGGCGGCCTCTCGGCCGACTTCGCGCTGTCGGTGATGGCGCGCAATCCCGAGCTGCGGACGACGTTCCTGTATGCGCCCGGCTTCGAAGACGGTGTCGCCGAGGCGGTCGACGCGGCCGGGGTCGCCGATCGTGCCGTGGTGGAGGTCGCCGACACCGCGACCGCCGCGCCGGAGGGCGCCTACGACGCGATCTTCGCGAACCACGTCATCCACCGCTTCGGTGCCGAGGAGAACGCCCGGATCTTCCGCAATCTGCGAGCGGCGGCGGCACCGGGGGCGACCCTGACCGTGCTCGACTTCTTCCTCGACGACGATCCGGCGCAGCGCGGACTCGACGCCCTGCATGCGGGGGAGTACCTCGTCATCGACGGGACCGTCGTGTATCCGGAAGCCCAGGTGCGCGGCTGGCTGAGTGATGCCGGCTGGGAGGTGCGCGAGAAGGTCGCTCTGCCGGGGAGTCCCCGGGTGCTCGTGGCGACCGCGGTGTGAGGCCACCTCGGCGTCGGGGGACCGGCGCCGGGGTCATGGACTGGTCCGAGGGGGATCAGAGGCGGGCGGCATGCGTGAACATGCCGCCCG